>NZ_QJHD01000051.1:0-8321 GCF_003184505.1 Blautia sp. BCRC 81119
ATGAGTTAAACCAGATAGGGATAAAAATAGATATGTATCGGCAGGAGTACAGATTTACTCCTGCTTTCGCCTTTATTCAGGCGGTTTGACGTGTAGTACGCTGCATATATTCCCTCTCCATTTCCCGCATTTCCTCGTCTGTGGGAATATCCACAATCCCGACATAGGAATAGTAAATGTCGATTTGCTGTGTCCGTTTCCCGTCCTTTTTCTCACGCTCATGGATTACGATTTTATCCACAAATGCGTTTAGGATTTCGGGCGTGAGTTCGTCAATGCGGGTATATTTCTTTGTGACGGCTATCAGCTTTGATACATTGGTGGTTTCCATGTCGGCTTCGCTGACTTCGGCTGTTAAGGATTCGATTTCCTGTTTTAGCTGTTCCTGCTCCGCTTCGTATCCGTCTGACAGCTTGCAAAAGCGTTCGTCATTCAGCTTTCCGTTGACATTGTCCTCGTAGATTTTACGGAACAGGCGGTCAAGCTCATCCATCCGCTTTTCGTCCTTTTCTATCTGTTTCTGCTTTGCAGACAGTTCGTATCGGCGTTCCGCAAGGGTGGTGTCTATCTGTTGTCGGATAAATACACGCTCAAACTGCTGCAGATAGGACAGGAAATGCTGAAGCTGTTTCAAAACCAACTGATTTAGTGCGTCTTCTCGGATATAGTGCTGCGTACAGTTCTGCGTGCGGCTCGTCCGCTTGTACTGGGAACAGCGGAAATGCGTGTATCTATTGGCAGTGGCAAGGCTTAGTTTTGCCCCGCAGTCGGCACAATAAAGCAGTCCAGAAAACATGCTCGTAATCCCGCTGTTGGTCGGTCTGCGTTTATTTTCCCGTATCATCTGCACCTTATCCCACACTTCCCTGTCAATAATCGGCGTATGGGCGTTCTCAATATATGCCCGCATTTCCTTTGCGGTTGGGATACGCTTCTTGCTTTTAAAGCCCAAACGGGTGGATTTGAAGCTCTCCGTACAGCCGATATACGCCACATTTTCCAGAATAGCAGCTACGGCTGACGGCTCCCAACAATACGGATTTTCCGAAACCCTCGCCACGCCGACGCCCTTTGACGCTTTGTAGGCTGACGGGGTAAGCACCTTTTCCTCCCACAAAATAGTGGCAATGGCTGACATTCCGTTTCCCTGCATACAGAGGAAAAATATCCTGCGGACAACCGCCGCCGCTTCCTCGTCCACAAGCCATCGGGTATTATCATCAGGATTGCGTAAATATCCGTAAGGCGGCGCACCCAGATGTTCGCCCGCAAGCCCCTTCGCTTTCTTGACTTCCTTTACTTTTTTGCTCGTGCTTTTGGGATACCACTCATTAAAAAGGTTGGTAAATGCGGCAAATTCGTTGCTCTCAAGGCTGCCCGTGTCCACATTGTCCATGATGGCGATAAAGCGCACCCCTGCTTCGGGATAAATGATTTCGGAGTATGAGCCGACCTCGATATAGTTCCTGCCAAAGCGGGAGAGGTCTTTTACAATGACCGTTGTTACAAGCCCCTTGTCAATATCCTCTGACATTTTCTTAAAAGAAGGGCGGTTAAAATTCGTACCCGTATAGCCATCGTCCACATAGTAGGTGGGATTTGGAAACCCGTGTTCCTTAGCGTACTTGAATAGATATTCTTTTTGATTTACGATACTGTTGCTCTCGCCTTCACGTCCATCGTCCTGACTCAGACGACAGTACAAGGCGGTGATTTCTTCCTGCTGTCTTTGCAATGCTTTCTCCTTTCCGACAGCAGACACGATAGTATGAAGTGTAGATACAGTATACCACGCCTGCGGTCAAACTTCAACGCTTTAAAGCGATAATCTTTCCGATATTTCTTAATCCTCATCATAACCCTCGGAATCAAAACTGTAATCTGCTGTGTCCCGCATGAATATCCTGCTGAGAAGCCCAAGCAAGTCCCTCCCGTCCTCTCGGAAATGTGCGGTCACTGTATATTCCGTGCCGCCGATTTTCTCGCAGAGCGTTGCCTGTTCAGGGATACGCATAAGGGGCATAATGTTTTCAGCAGGCGGCAGGGGCGGGTACACCCTATTCGGGTTTACCATTGAGATACCCTTATTTTCGTCTAAAATTTCCGTAAGTTCCTGTTCTGTCAGTCTGCTCATCGCAATGCGTCCTCCCTCTTGCGGTCTGTCCTGCCATTCTGGTTTGACCTTTGATTTTCAACCGTATCGTGGATTTGGTTCAAGCAGTCATCAATGTGGGCAGAGCGTTTTTCAATCCCGTCCGCATATTTCAGCCGCTTTCGCAGCTCCGTTATCCGTTCCGTCACCCCGTTTTTTTCTTCTCGGAGCGTTTCTTTCTCGGCGGGTGAAGCACGCCGTATCTTATTCTGCAAATGCCGCCGATAGTTGGTAAGCCTGTCCATTTCCGTCTGGTTCTTCTCCCTGTCGGCGTGCAAATCGGAGAGGGTGGAGATGTTATGCTCCGACATATAGCGTACCTGTGTGGTAATCTCATCCAGTTTCCGAAGCTCCTCTTTCATAAGCGGGCTTGTCGGCTTGTAGTCCGTGCCTTTGGGAAATATCCCCAACTGATAGCACCAATAGTAATACAACGCTAAGATTCCCCTTGTTTTCTGGTGCGGTTTCCAAGCCTTTTTATATTCTTCGGGCATATGGGGAGAGTAGGAAATCTTTGCTTTGTAGTTCCCATATCTTGCCCTTGTGCCTAAATGTGAACGGATAAAATCGGGCGTTAAGCGTTCATCAAGCGTATCTAATCTTGTGAAATGCTTATACTGCGGCAGCTTCATTTTCCAATGCCCGCCCGAAAAATCAACCTCGTAGCCTTTGTCGATTAGATACTTCATCATGTGCGGAATATCCCGACTGCCGCTGATTGCCTCCGCTAAATCTTCCAGATAGACGTTGTAGCGTGTCGGCTTGCCGCTCTTTTCATCCAGATACAGCGGTCTTGACGGTGCTTTCTTCGGGTTCTCAATCACCGATAATCCGTACTCTCTGCACAAGCGGTCTGACGTTTCCCTTAGCCGTTTCTGCTCCGATTTTGAGTAATTATATTTGCTCCCATCCAGATAGGAAACAGAGTTGAAGCAGAAGTGATTGTGGAGATGCCCCCTGTCAAGGTGGGTGACAACGATTATCTGGTACTTGTCGCCCCACATTTCCCTCGCAAGTTTTAAGCCGATTTCGTGGCATTGTTCGGGCGTTACTTCGTCTGGCTTGAAGCTCTGGTAGCCGTGCCAAGCGATATACCCGCCTGTCTTCTGGTACTGCTTTTTCGTTAGAATCATCTGCTGTAACGCTGTTTCTTTTAAACAGTTGATGGCGGAAACAAACTCTCCATTGTCCGTTTTCTGTGGATTCTTCACATAGGAGAACACGTCAAAGAAGTCCTGCATCTCCTTATTCGGCACGGTCTTTTCTGGGTTTTCCACATAAGAAATTAAGTCTTTCAACCGTCCTTCGATGTGCCAGAGGCTCGTTGCCGCCATATCAGACTGCCCCCTGTTCCGTCAATTTTTCCATGTCAAACTGCTGTGGGAGGGTATAATTCCGTTGCAGTTCCAAGATAAAATCCTCAATCTCCCTGCATATTTCATCAGCGGAAGGGGCGTAGGGGATACACTTTTTAAAGGCTACGTGTACTTCGTAAAGCGTGCCTAATAGTTCCCAAAATTCTTTCTCTGGCTGTGGCTGCGGTGCGTTTCCCCTGCATAACTGACGCATAAATTCTGCGGTGGACAGACCGCAGGCGGATGAATACTGCTTTAATTTTTCATGTTCTTCTTCGCTCAATCTAAAAGTAATGCATACTTTTTCTGATTTTTCTCTACTCATTTTTCTTAATCCTCCAGTTTTATTTTTCCTTTTATCGGGGTAGCTAGGGGTTGTCCCCTAAGTTAGTCCACACGCCTTTAGGGTGTGGATTGGATTGTGGCTGACACAATCCGATGCTCGCTATCTCTGTGGACAACTCCGCAGAGCATTTTTCTGTGTAACGGCTTTCTTAATGCCTGCCTTTACCCTCCGAAAAGGAAATCCTATGTCCTTTCCACCTCCGTTCTGGATTTTATTGCCTTTGACTTTTGGATAAATGAAAAAGCCGCCACACTGCATCACGAACGACAAGAGGATTCCCTCCCGCTCTGATTCGCAATGCTATGTAGCGGCTTTGAAATTCAAAACCCATGTCAGCCTTGCCGATTGGCTGACATTTCAATCTTATATCTATGTGCTTATTTAATTTTCAATCTTCCAATTTCCCCATTGGTATTTCAGAATACCATAGCGGCAATATGGCTGTCAAGATTTTGCACAAACTTTTTAGTATTCTCTATGGACAGGGATTTTATTCACTTATTCTAAAATTGGGTGGGAGAATTTTATCCCCCACCCAATAGCCCATAAGAAAGCATGCTGTATTAGATGACTATAAAATCTTCCGCAACTTTTTTCTAAGATGGTCTAACCGTGCATAGATAGCACCCGTCGTTAAATGCACAAGCGGGGCAATCTCTTTTGTGGAATACCCTTTCATTTTCAGCAGAACGATTTGCAGTGTACGCCTGTCCACCGTAAGTAATGCCTGATACAGATTTTCATCTTCGATTTCATCCAGTAAATCTTCAACGGTCTTTACTTCGGCTGACTGTTCCCTGTCTGCCATTCCCTCAAGGTATTCCCCGAAATCGCTTGTCCAATGGTAAAACCGCCTGTTGGAATTAAAGTCTGCCCTGTCGTCAATACGGATTTGTTCGATGGTAGCTTCATCAACTCCATGTTCCCGCAACACTTTTTCCTCGGCTTCTTTCCAGATACGCCACTTCCTGTCCTCACGTCCGTTGTTATATGCCATTCTTTTTTCCTCCAATCAATCTGAATCTTTGAAAACATAAAAATCCAGATTGAAAGGCGGCGAACGACACTTAACACCAATAATAGTCCTGCGGCACTTTCCAACCAAAAACGACAAAAGAAAAACCGCAAAGGCTTTGTGACCTTTACGGTTATGGGAAATACTAATTCTGTTGTATGGAGATTGTACTTCTACCTTCATGGTGGGAAGTACCGTTGCACTGGCAGGGATTTTTTTAACTGGCTTCCCGCCATTCCCTGATGTGCTATGTATAAATAAACTTTGCTTTATATAAGCAGATGGGCAACCGCCCGAAAAAAGGAACATAAAAACCCTCCAAATTTAAAAACAAATTCAGAGGGTAATTTAGGGTATAACAAAATAACCCACCCGAATATCGTTTTTTTTATTTGGTGAGTTTGTTCTTTCAAATACGAAACAAAAAGAGCCGATGATTCGTGAATTGTTCCACAATTTCATCGGCTCTGCGTCTTAAGCGTCTGGCTCTTTGATGACAGTTATCTTCAAGTTGTCAACTTTAATCAATCTTTCTTGTCTGCATTTTGGACAATAAAGGGGATAATTCTTCAAAACAGTGTCCTTCCTAATTTTATTACGGGTTTTGCTCCCACAAACAGGACATAATATCCATTCGCATTTCATCATAATTAGCTTCTAATCCTTTCAAATCTCATTTTATACGACTTATGCAAGCTGTTAGGCTAACTTGTGGAACATATGCCGAACCTTATCTATACGGCTATTCGGGCGGCGGGGTTGGCAAATAAGTTTACCAGTAGCTGGCTGGTATCCTTTTAACTCTGTCAAGCAGACTCCCTGCCCATTTGTGAAATAAGTTAAATCGTTCCTGTATTCTTGAATACATCTAGCAGGGATTTCTCCTTTCAGAATGACCTCGTCATTCTTTATCTGAGTACTTACAATATCTGCACAATACCTTGGAGCATCATGATACGCCCGTGAGAGATATTCCTGCGGTGCATAAATTTCAAAGTGGAGATATGGCTCTAATAGTTCTGTCCCTGCTTTTTTTAAAGCCTGCTCCAATACGATAGGGGAAAGCAGCCGAAAGTCTGCGGGGGTACTTACAGGACTATAATACAATCCATATTCAAAACAGATTTTACAGTCTGTCACTTTCCATCCATACAGCCCCTGCTCGCAGCCATAAAGAACCCCCTCCATAACCGCATTTTGGAACGATTGGTTTAAATATCCAAGTGAAACTCTGCTTTCATACTGCACTCCACTTCCAATAGGGAGCGGCTCTATGGACAACCCGACAGAAGCCCAGAAAGGATTTGGCGGGACTTCTATGTGGATGGTATATTCTGCTTTTCTAAGCGGTCTTTCCATATATATAACAGTAGGCTCTTTTATTTCTGCCTCCACATGATATTTTTCCTCAAGGATGGCACAAATGACTTCCATCTGCACTTTCCCCAAAAAAGAAAGTATAATCTCATGCGTTGTAGTATCCACATAATATTTTAAAAGAGGGTCGCCATCTGAAATTTCTGTAAGTGCCCCAAGCAATATTTCCCGCTGTTCAGATTTCTTTGCTGCAATCGTTGTTTGGAGCATAGGGAGAGGATTTTCAATAAATGTTCTCTGCGGCAACAGCATTTCGTTCCCCAAAATACTGTTTAGCTGCAAAACATCATTTGGTAAAATTACAATATCACCAGAGCAGGCTGTATCGGATGAACATAATTCACCGTTTGTCGGAACACACATCTCTGTGATTTTTATTTTCTCTTTTTCAGATATTTTAATAACATCCCTCAAATGCAATGTTCCGCTATATATACGCACATAAACAAAACGCCGCCTTTTCTCTGAATATTCAATCTTAAAAACCTGCCCGCATAGTTCAGATTGACCTTCAGGCGTTGATGAATAAAACTTACTGGCAATCACTTCTATAAGCTGCCGAATCCCCAGATTGTTTTTAGCGCTTCCGTGATAAACGGGAAATAACGTTCCGTTTTGGAATCTCCTGTTTTCTTCCTGTTCCAGTTCTGACATTTTAAACGGTTTCCCTGACATATATTTCTCTAATAGTTCATCGTTTCCCATAATTACCGCATCCCACTGTTCCATATCGTCATTGTCCGTTACATTTATATGAGGATGCTGCCCAACCTTTTGCTTCACTATAATTTCCGAAGAAAGCTTTGCTTTCATTTCTTGATATACCATTGGCAAATCAATCCCCTCTTGGTCAATTTTATTGATGAAAAAAATTGTCGGAATCTTCATTGTCTGTAGTGCATGAAACAGTATACGGGTCTGTGCCTGTATGCCATCCTTTGCAGAAACTAATAATACTGCTCCGTCTAATACGGATAAAGAACGGTATACTTCCGCCAAAAAATCCATATGGCCTGGCGTATCTATAATGTTGACTTTTACATCCTCCCACTGAAAAGATGTCACTGCTGTCTGGATAGTGATTCCCCTTTGACGCTCCAAATTCATTGTATCTGTCCTTGTTGTGCCTTTATCTACGCTCCCTGGTTCTGCAATTGCACCACTGGTATACAATAAACTCTCCGTTAATGTTGTCTTTCCTGCGTCAACGTGAGCCAGAATGCCTAAGTTAATTATTTTCATGTGATTTTCCTCCTATCAACACCCAAAAAAGGGCATAAAAATACCCAGTGATAAATACTCCTATCACTGGGTAAATAACTCCAATAGCCCCAAAACACTTATATGTTTTCGGGCATATAAAATTACATGATAAAAGTATTCTTAAACTGGGTACAAAAAACTAAGCCCCATATTAAAAGTGAAACGGGACTGCTACTTTTTGTTCCCACTATCAAATTGACAGTTTATTTAAGAATACCTTGCCGCATATTTATTAACTCCTTGTATAATACTGAATCTAATTATATTCCTTAACCCTTTATTTGTCAAGCTGACAAACTAAAGCAGAAAAAGCGGCAGGATTTCCCCCTGCCACTAATCATCTGTTTATGCAAAAATAATTTCCTTTTCCACAATCTCCCTCGCACAAGCCCTTATGTTATTCGTTCTTCCAGTCCATTCTAAGGCGTTTTCTTCCTTTAGGCATTCCGTTATGCCCTGTGCTTGCTTCATGCCCTCTATGAGCCGTTCAAAGTGTTCCTGTGCCTGTCTGTCAATGTCGGCAAGGTAAGCATTGAGCCTGCCGCTTGTGAGAAGATTGGTGTATGTAATTTTGCGGTACTCCCGCAGATAGTCCAAGTGCCGCCGTCCGAATAAGTCTATCGACTGTTCCTTTTCGGGTGGTATGGTAAGGCAGGGTAAAATGTATTCGCCTTGCCGTTCGTATCTGCCGCCCATTTCCTCAAAGATTGATTGTACCATTTGTTTTTCCTCCAAATAAGATATTCACTCCATACTCATGTCTGCTATCATTAACACAATTTACGTTTTCTCCTTATCTGGTTTCATACATAA
>NZ_QJHD01000052.1:0-7524 GCF_003184505.1 Blautia sp. BCRC 81119
GAGCCAGGTACGCATCAGCGTACATGGCGAGTTATGGGGCGCCCTGCACGGCAGAAGACTCAGACGCTTAGTATGACCCGGCGAAACGACCGCACCAGGCACGACCATGCAGCCGCCCCGCTGGCAGTCTGTCCGTTCGTCCCTCCCTCCATTCATCCCTCCCACCCACACAAAAAAAGAGCCCCCAGGCCCAAACACCCGGGAACTCTCCCCAAAACGCAAAACTCAAATTTCCAATTATCATCAATCGTTACCAGTTGTCACCAACCATCACCCAACACGCAGCCGAAACTTCTGAATCTCCTTCTCACTGGAAACCCTCTCAATCTCAGCCCCAAGACTCCTGAGCTTCTCCTCAAAATTCTCATACCCACGCTGGATATAAACAATATCATCAACAACCGTAACACCCTCAGCAGCCAGCCCCGCAATAACAAGCGCAGCCCCCGCACGAAGATCCGGCGCACTCACACGCGCCCCCGTAAGCTTCCTCACACCATCAATAATAGCAGAGTTCCCCTCCACCTTAATATTGGCACCCATCCGGGAAAGCTCATCCGCATACTTAAACCGGTTCTCAAAAATACTCTCAGTAACAATACTCGTACCCTCAGCCAAAGCCAAAGTAACCGCGATCTGCGGCTGCATATCCGTAGGATAACCAGGATAAGGCAACGTCTTCACATGCGTACGATGAAGCACATGCGGCGCACGGACACGAACCGCATCATCAAACTCCTCAACCTCACACCCGATCTCCTCAAGCTTAGCAGTAGTAGCCTCAAGATGCTTAGGAATAACATTACGAACAGTAACATCACCACGAGTAGCCGCAGCAGCAAACATAAACGTACCAGCCTCGATCTGGTCCGGAATGATCGAATACTCCGTACGATGAAGCGTCTCAACACCACGGATACGGATCACATCCGTACCAGCACCCTTGATATTCGCCCCCATACTGTTCAGGAAATTCGCCACATCAACAACATGCGGCTCCCTCGCAGCATTCTCAATGATCGTACGACCAGTCGCCATAGAAGCAGCCATCATAATATTAATAGTAGCACCAACAGAAACCACATCCAGGAAAATATGGCTGCCATGCAGATTCTCCGCCTTGGCAACAATAGCACCATGACAGATATCAACATCCGCACCAAGAGCACGGAAACCCTTCAGATGCTGGTCGATCGGCCTGCTGCCGATATTACATCCACCCGGAAGCGGAACCTCCGCATGCTTATACTTACCAAGCAAAGCACCCAGAAGATAATAAGAAGCACGGATCTTCTTGATAAACTCATAATCCACGCTGAGATTGCCGATAGTAGAACCGTTGATCTTTACAGTAGACTTATCAATACGCTCAACCTGAGCCCCGATCTCGGAGATCGCCTCAAGCAGAACATTGATGTCCCTAACATCTGGCAGATTCTCGATCAATATAGTTTCATCAGTCATAATGGCTGCTGACAATATCGCAAGCGCCGCATTCTTCGCACCCGCAATATCCACTTCTCCAACCAGAGGATTGCCGCCTTTAATCACATACTGTTCCATAACACACCTCTATTATTTACTCCTCTATGAGCAGAAACTTTCTCTGAATTTACTGCAGGAACAAACGTTCCGCAATACCGTTTTTTAGGTCAGTTGTATATTATAACACATATTTCAGATTTGTAAACAATTTATGACGAAAACCTGTCACAACCCATGACCCGAAACACTCCAGCAAACCGTTTCCACAAGCCAACAGTTACGCCTTATCTCCCCTGTTCTTCAGTGCCTCAAGCACAACCTGGAGACTCCCCTCCAGATCCTTATCCTCTTCATCCACCACAATGTCCGCATATTTCTCATACAAAGGAACACGCTCATCATAAAGACTCGCCAGCGTCTGCCCCTCCTTGAGCACAACACCACGCCCCTTAAGATTACCAAGACGCCTGGAAAGAAGCTCCAGCGAGATCTTAAGATACACCACAACACCCTCAGACTTCAGATGCTGCATAGCCTCATCGCAGTAAACCACACTTCCACCGGTAGCGATCACCGTATTCTCCACCTGGATCGAAGCATTCACACGATTCTCGATCGCCTTGAAGCCCTCCGTACCCTCATCTGCAATGATCTTACTCAAAGTCCTCTTCTCCGCCTTCTGGATCAGAAGATCTGAGTCAATAAACTGGTACCCAAGTACCTTCGCAAGTACGACACCGATGCTGCTCTTCCCCGCACCAGGCATCCCTATCAGTGTAATATTATTCATACTGTATCCTTTCATTTTAGCATAACAGCTGCCAAACCTCAACAAACGTTACGGCTCCGCAGAACCTACCGTTTCTCTCTCCCTGCCTTCCCCGACGTCTTTAATTTCCCTGACATCCCTGGCTTTCCTGACATCCCCGGCTTTCCTGACATCTTCAACTTCCCTGACGTCCCTGGCTTTCCTGACGTCTTCAACTTCCCTGACATCCCTGCCTTCTTTGATTCCCTGTCTGCTTCCCTATCTGATTTCTTATCCAACTTCTTCTGCATCTGCTTCTTCTTTACGCTGTAGCCGAAGGTTCCCACCTTCCGGCCACCCGCCAGATACTCCCCATGGGAATAAACCAGAAGACCCGCATCATTGAGACGAAACCTGTTGTTTTTATCCATATAAGCTTCATCCGCATGGACCGCAAGCACATCCGCAAGAAACATGTCATGAGACCCCAGCTCCTTCACCTCACGCACCCTGCACTCGATTGAAACCGGAGCCTCCCCGATCATCGGTGCAGAAACAAACTGCGCTTTCTCTTTCGTAAGGTTCAGCTTTCGGAACTTGTCCACATCACGTCCCGAACGGACCCCGCAGAAATCCGTTGCAAACGCCAGCTTCTCCGTTGTCAGATTGATCACAAATTCACCCGTTTTCCGGATCATATCATAGGAATAACGGGAAGGTCGGACAGAAATATAAGCCATCGCCGGATTGGTACACACCGTACCCGTCCACGCAACCGTTATGATATTATCATGCCCCTCACCATCGGTAACACTCACCATTACAGCCGGCAGCGGATAGATCATGTTCCCCGGCTTCCATAACTGTTTCGCCATTTTCCGTCACCTCTTATGCATAATCGCTGTTCATCAGCTGAGCAGCCTCCATCATAGCCGGAATCAGCTGCTTCTTTCTGGAAACCACACCCGGCAGACTGAAGGTATCTCCATCCGGTTTCCGCTCAAAAGCGATCTCCGCCATCTGCTGGCTGCCCTCCCCGTAAAACAGAAGCTCTGTAGACTCCTCCAGGATATTCGTCAGCATAAAATAAACTCTCGTGATATCATGACGGCCACACTCACTCACCATAAACGGCATCAGCTTCTCCTTGATCTCCTTAAGCTCCTCGCTGTCCATGGAACTGATCTGACCCACACCAAAGGAAACATTACCCTCACCGATAAACTTCTTGTAATCCTGATAAAAAATCTCCTCCGGAGACTTATCCTTCAGATTACTTCCCGCAGAAAACATCTCTCGGGCAAACTCCTCGATCTTGATCCCCGCGATCAGCGCAAGAGCACTGGCAGCGATCTTATCCGTCTGCGTACAGGTCGGTGAACGGAACATCAATGTATCCGAAATAATAGCCGCACAGAGAAGCCCCGCGATCTTTTCCGGGATCTCCAGTCTCTGCTCTCCGTAGATTTCATAAAGGATCGTACCCGTACATCCCACCGGCTCATTACGAAAAGCAACCGGCGTCATGGTCTGCAAGGTACCCAGCTTATGATGATCGATGATCTCAAGGATCTCCGCCTTCTCGATATTATCAACAGCCTGATCCACCTCATTATGATCCACAAGAACCACTTTCTTTTTATGCATATCCAGAAAATTACGTCTGGAGATCGTACCGATACACTTACCATGAGGATTGATCACCGGAAACGCCCTGTGACGGTTTTTGATCATAACATCCTGGATATCATCCGTAAAATCCTCGGTATTAAACGTAACCATGTTATCCCGCTTCATAACAAAGCTGACCGGAATACTCTGATTGATCAGACGCGCAATATTAAACGTATCATACGGAGACCGGATGATCACGATATTCTTCTCATGAGCAAGCTTTATAACCTTCTCGGAAACCACGATATTCAGCCCCACGATGATACAGCTTACATTCTGGCTGATCGCCTGAAGATGATCCTCCTCACGGTCACCCATGATGATCATATCATCCTCCTCAACGTAGCCCTCCAGCATCTTCGGGTTGGCAGTACCGACAAGCACACGCCCCTTCACAAAATATCCGTGTCCGTTACCTTCCACCACTTCACCGCCAACAGTCTCGGCAATTCTCTGATACTGCGTCCTCGCATTGGAAAGAAGATAACTGTCTGTAGTATCCATATAGGTCTTTGCGATATCACCAATCGTCACAAGCCCCTCCAGACACCCATCCTTATCACGGATCGGAAGAGAAACGATCCCGTTCTCCTGCATCAGATCCCAGGTATTCTTCAGCGACATATTCTTATCCGCCTGCGGACTGGTCCGGATATCCATATCCTTGACCTGCGTACCGATATTTCCCAGATAAGCCGGCGGCTGTACGCCAAAACGGTTCAGCACATACCTGGTCTCCTCATTGATCTGCCCCGCTCTCTTCGGGATATATTTTTTATTCTGCGTAGTTCTGTTTTTAATATCCGCATAAGCAATAGCCGAACAGATGGAATCCGTATCCGGATTCTTATGTCCGATTACAAATATTCTCTCCGGTTTTTTCATACACATCCATCCTTTTTCATCCAAAATAATCATAATTTAATATTTGCAAACAAAGCACCCAGGGAAGTAGTAGCCTCTTCCCCCGACTCCGGAAGCTCAAAAGACTCCTCCTCAACCTCCTTAGCCATCAGATCCGATGCCTCTTTAATACTCAGGCTCAGCTTACCATCCTTGATCGCGATAACCTTCACCTTAACCTTATCCCCAACACTCAAAACCTCAGAAGGCTTCCGGATCCTCTTCTCACAGATCTGAGAAATATGCACCAGCCCGGAAACCCCGTTCCCAAGCTCCACAAAAGCACCATACGGCTGCAAACTCTCAACCGTACCCTCCGTCACAAAGCCAACCTGGATATTGGAAATCTTATTCCGTTTCTCCACCTCAGCCCTCTCACGAAGAATCTCCCTCGCCGAAAGCACCAGCCTCTTCTTCGCCTTATCAGCCTCGATCACCCGCACCTGGATCGGCTTATTCAGAAACACCTCAGTATCCTCAACAAACTCCAAAGCAAGCCTGGATGCCGGAATAAAACCACGGACACCCTCAACATAAGCAATGGCACCCCCGTTAACGATTCCCTTCACAACAACATCCAGCACCTCACCCGAATCCTGAAGCTCCTTCAGCCTGTCCCAGGCAAGCACATCCGCAGCATCTGCTCTGGAAAGAAGAATATTCCCCTGACCATCATCCCTGCGAAGAACCATCGCCTGAACCTCATCCCCCGGCTGAACAGCCTCTTTAATATTAAACCCCGGCACCCGGGAAAACTCCTCCACCGGAATAAAACCCTCAGCATAAAACTTAAGGTCAAGAACAACCCCCGACTCATCCACACTCACAACAGTCCCTGAGATAATATCACCCTCATCGATCCTCTTAAAAGAAGCCTCCAGCTCCCTCTCAAAATCCTTCATAGACTCCGCCATATCCAGACCTCCCATTCAAACAAAAACCCAACCACCGCCGCCCCAAACCAGACGACAGCACTATAATCCTAATCATTATAGCATGCACACCCCACCCGCGCTATATTTTTTGCACTGGAAATTTCTTACCCCCTTTATTTCTCTCCAACACACAGGACAGACTCAGATCAGCCCATTTATCACACCCTTGATGCTTTCTTTATTTCTCTCCAACGTACAGGACGGACTTAGTACAATTCCAGAATTTCTTTGTAGTGCATCCTTTTTGTTTCTCTCCAACGCACAGGACGGACTGCCGGAGGGGCGGCTACATGGTCGGGACCCGGTGCGTCGGAGTAAGCCGCTGGTCATACTTAGCGCCTGAGGCTTCTGACGGGAAGGTACTCTGCGGCCACAAGCCGCAGAGTAAGCCCCATCTGTCTGAGCCAGGTACGCATCAGCGTACATGGCGAGTTATGGGGCGCCCTGCACGGCAGAAGACTCAGACGCTTAGTATGACCCGGCGAAACGACCGCACCAGGCACGACCATGCAGCCGCCCCTCCGGCAGTCCGTCCGTCCCTCCCTCCCTCCATCCCCACCCACAAAAAAAAGAGCCCAAAAAAGGCCCAAAAACGAGGAGTGCCCCGGTAGTGGCTTACCGGGGCGATTATTATGAAAAAAATTGTATGTGTAATGATACAGATACACACCATTACAGCGTCTTTCGTAACGTTCTTTCGAACTATCCCTATACTACCAGACAAATATGAACAAACAATGAACATCTCGTAAACAATTAGCGCATTTGCACAATTTTTTTCAAAACACCCTCCCCCAATTTATAAAAACACCACATTCACAAACAAAACCAAAACCCTAAACATTGTACATATTGTACATCTCAACCAAACAAACCAACAACAACCCCAACAAAAGAGCCACAACCCTCACCCTCTAACTCAAACTCCATCTAAAACATCATCAAAAACACCAGCCATCACAAACCATCACCGCCGTGAAAGCATCCCCTTAATAAACTCAATCGCCTTCTCAAAAATATTCTTCACATCAGACTTCGTAACACCCATATCCTTCAAAGTACTATAAGCATCACTCACATACCCCTTGATCTGATCATCACTCATCTCAATCCCACGGAACTTACTGATAATATTAACCAGCGAACTCTTATCATCCTCATTAAGACTCACCCCAAAATGATCCGCAGCCTCATCGATCCCCTGAGAAATCTCATCATCCGTGATCTGGTTAGAATCAAAAAGCCCCTTCACATAAACAATGATATCCCCAACCTTATCCGGATCAGAAGCAAGAGACCCAACCTCATTATCCTTCAGGATCTCCTCCGCCTGACTCATAACAGAACCAGAATCAGACGCCATAACCATCATCGGAGATGTACATGAAATAACACCCGCAATAACCAAAGCTGTAACCTTGTTCAATCTTCTCATAATATTCAACCTCCATACGGGCACCAGCCCTTATCAAAAATTGCCTTTTACTATTTTTAACTATCTTTTACTGCCTTTTTATTACCTCATCATTACCTTTTCGACGCCCCTCAGTATACCACACACCCACACCCCTCTGTAAACCGTAATTTTCCCCATTCCCACCCACACCATTCAGACTTTATGTCTATTACCAAAAATATATTCACAATATTTTCATATTTTAAACTATAAATGAGCAAGTTCGTGATTTTGCATAAAAGAAAGACACCTCGATTCCATGTGTTGTATAATGAAAGTGCCAAAACAAACATTTGCAACATTTACGAAAGAAGGTGTCTCTC
>NZ_QJHD01000053.1:0-6640 GCF_003184505.1 Blautia sp. BCRC 81119
CCATAAGCCTGCTCCTTAGATTAGATTTAGAGTTTTTAGAGTCAACTCCCAAAACTCTAATCAATAGTTTACATGCAACAGCCAGAAATTTCGATACACCCTCTTATTGGACGCTTACTATACGAATGTAAATGGATATCTGCTTCCAGATCTTACTTATAAATCCGGTGAGCAGATGGAGCAACTTGGTAAGTATGGTTTTCTTCGCAGAGATTATCTGAAAAACCATCGAAATTCAACCTATCAGGTGATGCTTCTGCAGGATACGCTTGGAAAGCATCTTCTGGAAGTGGACAAGTATTTCCTATTATGTATTTAACATAATATATAACAAGAATTCTCCTACCTCTGCAGGTAGTGAGATGAATTGTAGATCTGAGCATAAATGCTCAAAAGAATTTTATAAATAAAAAAGGAAACACTTGTTCCTGTAGATGACTTGTATTATAATGAAAAAGAACATATTGTTCAGGAATGGCAATTGCAATCATTTGTAAACAGGTAGGAATAAGGTGAGGAAAATAAATCGGGCAGTAAAAGTAAGAATCTATCCAAATGCAGAACAACGTGTACAAATAGAAAAAACAATCGGCTGCAGCCGATTTATCTATAACTGTATGCTTGCTGACAAAATGGAACATTATAAAAAAGAAAAAAAGATGTTAAGGAACACACCAGCCAGTTACAAGAAAGAATATCCCTGGCTGAAAGAGGTGAGAACTATCCCAAATAAGGTACAAAGTATAGATCATTTGTACTTATTGGGATAGTTTTATTTAAGGTTGACTGTATAAAAATTATTAATTGACAGACTATGTTATTTTACAATTATTCTGTCTTTGGTGCAGAACCAGTATTAGAGATTAATTTAATATACTGACTCGGTGTGACACCTATCCGGGAATGGTTCCTGGATTATCCGGAAACAGAGATCCATCACCGTCATGTATCTCATTTATATGGCCTTTATCCCGGAAACCTGATTACAGAAAACACCCCGGAGCTTCTGGAAGCCTGCCGGGTGGCACTGGAAAGGCGCGGAGACGAGGGAACCGGATGGTGCATGGCATGGAAGGCCTGCCTCTGGGCCAGACTCAGGGACGGGGAACATGCACTGGGACTTTTGAAAAACCAGCTCCGTTATACCAGGGAGGAAAACATTTCCTGTGTGGGAGGCGGCATTTATCTCAACATGCTGTGTGCACACCCTCCATTCCAGATTGATGGGAACTTTGGCTTTGCAGCTGCAGTTGCAGAGATGCTTATCCAGAGCAGGAAAGGGCATATCCTGTTACTTCCGGCACTTCCGGCTGAGTGGAAAGACGGAAATGTCCGGGGAATGAAGGTACAGAGTGACATCACAGTTGATTTTGAATGGAGAGGTGGCAGGATACACAGGGTTCGCCTCTGTTCTTCCCATGAGCAGAAAGTAACGTTGGAATGTAATGGAATTTCAAAAACAATATTTTTAAGACCCGATGGGACAGAGGACATGATTTTTGATTGGTCTGTCCTGAGGGCCTGGAAATCATAGACAGCCGTATCATGTAAAACGCACATGGTACGGCTGTTTTTATACCCTAATAGGACCTGATGATCATAAAATTTGAACGATTTCGGGGGTGTTTTTATCTGAGATAATTTTTTTTAAAATATTTGCAACCTTTTTAGGGATTCGCACGTCTAATAAGTAGAAGCACATAAATGAAGCTTCTATAGTATACTACGGATGACTAGTCTGAGATAGGAGAGCCGGAACTACAATGAATGAGGTTTTGATACGAAAAGCGAAGAAAGGCGACAAAGATGCTTTCTGCCGACTTATGGATGAGAATGTACAGAGTATGTATAAGATTGCGGCAGCATATCTGAAAAATGATGAAGATGTTGCGGATGCAATACAGGATACGATTCTTTCCTGTTATGAAAATCTGAAAAGTCTGAAACAGAACAGATATTTTAAAACTTGGATGATTCGAATCTTGATCAACAAGTGTAAGGACATGATACAGAAGAAAAAGCTGGTTACTTATACGGATCAGATGCCGGAAACACCTTTTCACGAAGAAGAATATGCGGCAATGGAATGGGCACAAGTATTAGAAACATTGGATAGCAAATATCGTTTGGTTGTTCTTTTGTACTATATGGAAGGATTTAGTGTCCGGGAGATCAGTGACGCTCTGGATATGAAGGAAAGCACTGTGAAATCTCGTCTTCATCGTGGTAGAAAACAGATTGCAGAGATGTATGGATATAAGGTTAAGGAGGGACGTGTTTAATGATGACTTTAAATAATAATGAGAAAGACTTCCAGGAAAAACTTCAAAAGGATACAGAAATGCCGGCAATCGTGCATGAACGTATCAATCAGGCATATCGATTGATTGAAAATAATGCTGTGTTACAGAAAAAAGCACCAAAGGATCCATATCACTGGATGAAAATCGGAGGCAGGGTAGCAGGAGGTATGGCAGCGGTACTGGCAGTCGGATTTATATTCTGTGCAACCAATCCAGTAATGGCAAAGAATATCCCGGTTGTAGGAGGGCTTTTTGAAATCTTGCAGGATAATGTAAGTTTCTTTGGCGATTTTTCGGATTATGCAACAACCTTGGAATCCGTTGATGGAACAACGGCAGATAGCAGTGAAGCAGACGGGAGCAAGACAGGTAATGCCAATAGTACGAATGCTTACACTAAAACTGCAGATGGACTGACAATTACATGTTCTGAGGTATATGCCAACAGCCAGGCGGTCTATATAACTATGCAGTTTAAGAGTGATAAGCCATTTCCAGAAACAGGAACCGGAGCGGAAAGTGGAACACCGGTCATTGATCTGGATATGACTGGCGGTGTGGACTTTAATCCAGAGGCCAGTCCGGTGACCGACGGTCAGGTGGAAGGACAGTTTCTGGATGACAACACCTATGCATGCATTTTCCGTTATGATCTTGCTCAGGCGGCAAAAGACTATACGGAATATAATGAGAAATACAATGAAATGACACAGCAGGTAATGAATGAGATGGGAATAACTCAGGCGGACTTAGATGATCAGACGGATGAAGGGTATGCGCTGCTGGAAGAATTTATCGATAAGTTGTCTGAACGTGGTGGAGCATATCAGAAGTACATTAAAGAAATTGATATTCCAGATACCTTTAACCTGCATCTGGATATCACGAAGGTAAGAGGACTGGAAGCAGACTATGAGTGGTCAGAAGCAGATGATGAAAAATATGGAAGGGATGCCGGTTACTACAAATATGAAGGTGATTGGAGTTTCGATATCCCGGTTACAGTAGATGATTCCCGGACAGAAGTAATGGAACTGAATGATACAAACGATGCAGGTATCGGACTCAAATCCGTAATTCGTTCTCCGTATGAACTGACGGTAAATGAACTTTATAAGGAAGGATCCAACAGTGACTGCTTCATGGTAGCTCTTGATGCCAACGGAAACACACTCCCATACAATGAGTCTTCTGCAAACTGTAATAACTTCGTAATTCAGGACAGGGACATTTCGACAGTAGATATTTATTTCCTGGATTATATCCAGTATATGGATGAACTGAAGGGGCAGCAGAATTTTGATAATCCTACGAAAGAAGACGGACAGAAATGGAAAAAACTTCTGGAGGAAAATGCAAAGTACCATAAGACATTACATTTTGACAGTGACAATGCAAAAAGCTAATTGATTCAAAGAAAGATAAATAAGACATGAGACCAAAAGAAGTGATAGGGCAATCAATGAGAACCACAAAATCGGCAAGACCAGGTTCAGTTGTGTATGTGCCGATGGATAAATCGGAATTCAGATCCATTATATTTTCAGAAAAGAAGAAAAATAAAATTAAGAAAATTGTAATATTGATTATATTGATGATTTTTGTTATAGGCTGTTGTATATATGCAGGTATATCTTATTATTACTCATATCACTTCTTTTATGGGACGACCATCAATGGGATTGACAGTTCAAATAAGACAGCATATGAGGTTGAGCAGGAGATTGCTGGGAAAAAGGATAACTATACTATTCAGGTAAGGGCAAGAATGCAGGACCCGCAGGCCATTACAGGAAAAGATATTGATTATAAATACGTATCCAGCGGTGCGGTTCTCCAGCTGCTGAAAACTCAGAAATCATGGGAATGGATCGGCAGTCTTTTTGAAACAAAAAACTATATGGTTCAAGAAGAGACTTTTTTCAGCCGGGAGAAACTGGAAGAACAGGTAAATTCATTAAATTGTGCGAAAAAAGAGAATCAGATAGCACCGGAAAATGCGTATGTAAGTTTTGTTAACTCAGAATTCACTATTGTGCCAGAAACGGAAGGTAATGAATTAAATACCAAAGAAGCTTATCAGATGATATGCAGGGCAATCGATAACGATGCGGCAGAGGTAGATCTGGAAAGTGATCCAAAGGCTTATAAGAAAGCAGATGTGACGAAAGAAAGTTCAGAGCTTCAGAATATGGTAAATACATATAAGAACCTGACAAAAGCAAATATCACATATACATTTGGGGACGAAACGGTAACACTCGATGGGAATACCATCAAAAACTGGCTGCAGTTTGACGAGAAAGGGCAGCTGCTCCAGAATGATGAAGCCTTCCGGCAGCACGTAGTGGATTATGTGGCACAGCTTGCAGCAGATCATGATACAGTTGGCACTGAAAGACAATTTCAGACCACGAGCGGAAGGACTGTGTATGTATATGGTTCTGCCTATGGGTGGAAGATTGATCAGGACAAGGAAGTAGCACAGCTCATGCAGGAAATTCAGTCAGGAACCCAGACAACCAGGGAACCGGTATATTCTATGAGGGCAAATGCACACGGGATTAATGATCTCGGAGATACATATATAGAGGTAGATCTCACAGAGCAGTATATGTGGTATTATCAGAATGGAAATATTATTTTCCAATCAGAAATCGTATCCGGACTGCCAAGCGATCCGGATAGAAAAACACCCCCTGGAATATTCACACTGAATTCAAAGAGCAGTCCGTCCGTGCTGCGAGGTGAAATGACAGCAAATGGAACCTATTCTTATGAACAGCCGGTAACGTACTGGATGCCATTCAATGGAGGAATTGGCTTTCATGATGCAGACTGGCAGCCGTACTTTGGTGGTGACAGATATCTTACAGGTGGTTCTCATGGATGCATCAATCTTCCACCAGAAAATGCCGGACAGCTTTATAGTCTTATTCAGTATGATGTCCCGATAATCTGTTTTTACTAATTCTATATTCAAGATGTACAGGACAGGAGCTAAGTTGTAATGCAGCTGGTTCCTGTTTTTCATTGTCAACAGTATCAGCCTGACGCACGATCACCATTTCGGTAATCCAGAACAAAGCAGACTTGATGTGGAAGTGGAAGAGCGATTGGTAAAAGCTAGCAATCTCTTCCTTTCACAAAGAGTGAAGAAGAGAAAGCACATTAATGGGATTGACGTATCAATACTGGAACCATATAATGGGTACAAAGAAAAATTTATTTATGGAAATAAACACATTGACAGAGCATACAAAAGTGCTGTGATTAAAGTTTAAAAAGAATCCTTATGAATATCATAAGTAATGCTGTCAAGTATAATAAAGAAAAAGGAGAGATACTGCTCAGCTATTATGAAACACAGGTGGATGACAGGCATATGATTAGCGCCTATTAGGAAAACACACTGTCAAAGGGGTTTGTAGCGGGGGTTAGCCCGCTACTGCGGTATCTTCCGTAGTGTTAATTTCAATGTACTCTGCAATCTTGTGGAGCTCGTCAGCGAATTTGAATTTCACGCTGATATTGCCGTTTTCATAGACCTTGATATAGTCCACAAGTTCAACCAAGATTTCACGGTTGAGGGCTTCAATGTTCTGATACTTCATAAAGGCTACCAGTGCAGGATGCTCGTTGTCTACACCGTTTGCCAGTTCTGCGCGTTCAGCGTTCAGCCGAGTGAGCACTGCGGAAATATCAGAAGTCTGCCGTTCATAGTCGGCCTTCATATCCCGGTATTCCTGCTGGGTGATTTCACCGTCTTTCCAGTCCTGATAAAGAGATTGCTTGTAGCGTGTTATCTTTGTCAGTTCCCGCTCTTTTGCAGCTATCAGATCGTCCAGTCGGTAAGACTGGCTTTTTTTGATTGGAGCGGAATTGATCTGCGTAACGATTTCCGAGTAGGAAGCAGCCAAATGTACCTGATGCTGTACGGCGAACAGAACAGCAGCCTCCAGCCGTTCATGCTTGATTGAGTGCATGGTACAGGCTGTCCGGGAACGGTTCTTATAGGTTGAGCAAGAATAATATACATTGTTGTTTTTGCCAACGCATCGGGTAATGGCCCGCCCGCAATCGGCACATTTCAGAAAGCCGCTGAATAAATGTACCTCACGGCCTTTCGGGGAAGTACGGGTATCACGCTGTAAGAGAGCCTGTACCTTGTCGAAAGTTTCATAGTCGATAATGGCCTCATGCGTTCCAGCCACTTCCACCCATTCCTCGCGTGGAACAGCTTCAATCTGGTGTACCTTGTAGCTTTTCACCCGGCTTCGGCCTTGGGCTAAATCCCCGGTGTAGGTCGGATTGGTAAGAATGGAGTGGATCATGCG
>NZ_QJHD01000054.1:0-2053 GCF_003184505.1 Blautia sp. BCRC 81119
AACGTGCAAAGGAGGTGGCCCATGAGGACAGATAAGATCAGAAAATATCTCATTCCGAACATTCCCTATCTGTTCATCCTGTGGGCGTTCCTCAAGCTGGGAACGGCCTACCGGCTGGCAGCGGGTAACGATTTTGCACATAAGCTCATCGGGCTGGGCCAGACGATTGGCCCGGCCTTTGCTGACTTTGCACCCGGCCTTGCCCCGCTGGATTGGCTTGTTGGTATTGTAGGCGCAGTTGGTTTCCGGCTGCTGATCTATTTCAAAAGCAAGAACGCTAAGAAGTTCCGGCGGGATGCAGAATACGGCAGCGCCCGGTGGGGAACGGAAAAAGACATCAAACCATTTGTTGATCCAAGGTTTGAAAACAACGTGATTTTGACCGGGACGGAGTTTCTCACGATGAACACCCGCCCTAAAATCCCCGCAAATGCCAGAAACCTGAATTGCTGTATTATCGGCTCATCCGGCTCCGGCAAAACCCGCTTTTGGCTCACGCCCCAGCTTTTACAGGCTCATTCCTCTTATGTGGTGGTCGATCCCAAAGGCGGTGTGCTGGGACAGGTCGGAGCTTTCCTGCAAAAACGCGGGTACAAAATCAAGGTATTCAACAGCATAGATTTTTCAAAATCCATGCACTATAACCCGCTGGCGTATATCCGCAACGAGGCTGATATTCTGAAATTCGTGGATGCCCTGATTTCCAACACAAAGGGCGAAGGCAAGGAAGGCGATCCATTCTGGACGAAATCGGAAACGCTTTTATACTGCGCCCTGATTGCCTACATCATTTTCGAGGGGCCTGCTGAGGATCGGAACATGAATACCCTTGTGGATATGATTTCCGGCATGGAGGTCAAGGAGGATGACGAGGACTTTATGAACGCGGTGGACTATATGTTTGCCGGGCTTGAAAAGCGCAAGCCGGATTGCTTTGCGGTCAAACAGTATAAAAAGTACAAATTGGCCAGCGGCAAGACGGCAAAAAGCATTTTAATTTCCTGCGGTGCGCGGCTGGCTCCCTTTGACATCCCGCAGCTTCGTGAAGTCATGGCCTATGACGAATTGGAGCTTGACCGCATCGGAGATCGGAAAACGGCGGTATTCTTCATCATTTCCGATACCACGCAGACCTACAACTTTTTAGTGGCGCTTGCATTTTCGCAGATGTTCAACCTCCTGTGTGAACGGGCGGACAATGTTCACGGTGGCCGCCTGCCGCACCATGTACGGGTGCTGTGGGATGAGGCAGCCAACACGGGACAGGTGCCCCAGCTCGAAAAGCTGGTCGCGGTTATCCGCTCCCGTGAGGTGAGTCTTTGCCTGCTGTATCAGCAGTTGGCGCAGTGCAAGGCCATTTACGATAAACACGCCGAGACAATCCTCGGCAACATGGACAGCGTGGTGTTCCTCGGTGGCCGCGAAGCCAGCACCATCAAGGAAATATCCGAGAACTGGCTGGGAAAGGCCACAATCAGTATGCAGACCGACAGCCGCTCCCGTGGTCAGTCGGAAAGCTACAGTCAAAATACCCAGCGGCTGGGCCGGGAACTGATGACCCCAGCCGAACTTGCAACCATGCCGGGAGATAAATGTATTTTGCAGCTTCGGGGCCTACCCCCGTTCTTCTCTCCCAAGTATGATCTGAAACGGCATCCGAACTACCGTTATACGGCGGAGGCCGATAAACAGAAAAACGCTTTTGACCTCGACAGGCTCATTAACCGCCGCAGGCGGCCCGGTCTGAACGAGGCGTGTACGATGTATGAGGTGACTGTGCCGGACGATGCGCTCACAGAAGAGGACGAGGACATCCTCAACTATGATGACATCGACGATCCAGACGCCTTTGCATAAACGCTTCGAGACAAAGTGTCCCGAAGTTTGTAACCTGCCGCCTGCAAGGGCGGCTTTTTTGTTACCGGGAAAATCCCGGAGAAATGGAGGCTTATATGGCATTTTTCTCATCTGCAATCGACACTTTACAGACCCTCGTTATTGCTCTCGGTGCTGGCCTTGGCGTGTGGGGCGTGGTTAATCTGCTGGAGGGCTA
>NZ_QJHD01000055.1:0-2007 GCF_003184505.1 Blautia sp. BCRC 81119
ATAAGCCTGCTCCTTAGATTAGATTTAGAGTTTTTAGAGTCAACTCCCAAAACTCTAATCAATAGTTTACATGCAACAGCCAGAAATTTCGATACACCCTCTTATTGGACGCTTACCCTTCTTCTTCATAGCAATCTTCACACAGGACTGGATCCCCTCCATCCCCCGCTTAGCCGCCGCCACATTCCCCAGCGACAGATTAGAATACCCATACAAAATACACGCCGAAAGCTTCAGCTCAATAACCCTGCTGGACAGATACCCCCTCGTGATCTCACAACACTCCTCCGCCTGCCCCGTAAAATAAAAAAGCTCAGCCCGCGCAATATTCCTCACATCCACATCCTCAAACCCCTCAACAACCTCCCGAGCCCTCCCAGGCTCAAAAGACGAATTCAAAAGCGGCAAAACCACATAATCACACATACACTCCACTCCCTCCAAAACCCAGGTAGCCCCCAAAAGCCCCCCCTCAAAACCAAACCAACAAACCTCCGAAGCCCTCACACAAGCCACATCAACACACATCCGAAGCCCATCACACACCCCTCATCAACACACATCCGAAGCTCATCTCTCAAGTCACATCAGCATACATCCGAAGCTCATCTCTCAAGCCACATCAGCACACATCCGATGCTCTTCTCTCAACCCTCATCAACACACATCCGAAGCTCATCTCTCAAGCCACATCAGCATACATCCGAAGCTCATCTCTCAAGCCACATCAGCATACATCCGAAGCTCTTCTCTCAAGCCACATCAGCATACATCCGAAGCTCTTCTCTCAAGTCACATCAGCGTACATCCGAAGCTCTTCTCTCAAGCCACATCAGCGTACATCCGAAGCTCTTCTCTCAAGTCACACAAAACAGTCACCAGAACTCCGGATATCAATCAACCAGTCAATCAGTCAACCAATCAGGCCAACCATCTTTTTCCATAATTATAATCCAAAATCCTCCAAAAATAAATTTAAATATTACACAAAAACACTACAATATATCCAAACCAGCCTCTATTCCCCAATCCCCTCACGACAAACCGCAAAAAAACTCACCCCATCCACATCCAGCGCAGCGCCGATGCCACACCATCTCCCAACACACCACAAAGAAACTCAGCCCCTGCAGCCATACAGCGCAGCGCTGATGTCTCACCCTTTCCCGGCAAACCACCACACCTCACACCCCAAAAACCAGAACGGACAGACTGCCAGCGGGGCGGCTGCATGGTCGGGCCCCGGTGCGTCGGAGTAAGCCGCTGGTCATACTTGGCGCCTGGGGCTTCTGACGGGAAGGTACTCTGCGGCCACAAGCCGCAGAGTAAGCCCCATCTGTCTGAGCCAGGTACGCATCAGCGTACATGGCGAGTTATGGGGCGCCCTGCACGGCAGAAGACTCAGACGCCTAGTCTGACCCGGCGAAACGACCGCACCAGGCACGACCATGCAGCCGCCCCGCTGGCAGACTGTCCGTTCGTCCCTCCATTCATCTCTCCCCACCCACACAAAAAAAAGAGCCCCCAGGCCCAAACACCCAGGAACTCTCCCAAAACCAAACAACATCATCTCCCCCTCCGCAGCTTCCTCAGTTCCCTCTCCAACCGATCCGCTCGCGCCTTCTCCCTCAACGTATTCACCCTCTCTTCACTCCGCCCCTGTTCAATCCCTTGAGTGATTCCCTGGCTGATTCCTTGGCTAATTCCCTGTTCAATCCCTTGGGCGATTCCTTGACTAATCCCCTGTTCAATCCCCTTATTAATCCACATCTGCTCAATCTCAAAACTCTTCATATATGCCACCGTAACCTTTCCATCCTCTTTAACAACCCTGACCATCTCCAACAACTCCCTCAAAACATCATTTACCGCATTCACCTCCCTGGTATCCGTTACTGAAAACTTATAAAAAGTTATAAACTTCTATGTTTCATTCCTACTTCAACGAGTATGCTTTTGATGATATAAATATCTATCTACTCACAAGTTCTTGTACTCTCCATAGGC
>NZ_QJHD01000056.1:0-1702 GCF_003184505.1 Blautia sp. BCRC 81119
ATACAAACCAGGTAAGAATAAAACATGGCTCAGCACCGGTTGTAGAAAATGAGGCGCTTGACAGAGGCGCTGCGGTGAGGGCGAAGGAGATTTATACGAAGTTTAGTCATGAAAGGCCAAATGGCGAAGATTCAAGTACAGCTTATTATGAAGCAGGGGCTGGCAATATAGAAGGTGAAAATATTGCTTCTACACTGTCTGGAGCGAAACGTGCTGTGGACTTATGGGAGCATAGTTCTGGACATCTTGTTGCGTTAATTGATAAAGATGCAACGCATATTGGTGTCGGATACTATAGAGGTTACTACGTTCAGCAATTTGCCAAAAATCCCGATGAAAAATATACGCTTACCGTTTATGGCAATGGAGGGGTATTCCCGAGCAAAGGCGGCGTGGAGAAATTCGAAATAAGTGTTCCGGCCAGGGCAGATGTCAAACTGTCAACCATTGACATCCCGGAAAAAGAAGGCTGCAGTTTCATAGGCTGGACGGAATTTCACGAAAATCCATATTTTGAAGGCGGCTTGAGAGATTTAGATGACATTAAAAACGGAGGCGCGGTCCATATTTTTGAAAATAGAAAGATAAAAGCCAATTGGTCGGATTCTTCCGATTCTTCAAATTAAACGATACAATTTAAGCTCTTCCAACCGGAAAGGTTGGGAGAGCTTTTTTTTGAAATCTTTTTTTTGTTTCTTTTTTTGTTCTTATTTTTAACGCTTCTTTCCTTTACAACAGCAAATTATCGATGGACAGGGAAAACGGCGGCCAGGCTTATTGTCAGGGAAGGGGTGCTGCAAGCAGCCCGACCCGAACGGTCATGTTGTTCGTCGGTTCGGAGGTTGCTGGGTATGTACGGGGAATCGGAAATTCTATCCACGTTCTGCACTCCGGCTCCGACTTCGTCGTCGTTTGTCAGCCCTTACGGGCCTGGGTTCTCACCGAATCATTTTTTAATATAGTTTATTTATCACAACCTCTATTTTAGGCAAACACATTGTGTAAAAGCATATTATATGCTATATTGTATGTGAGAAAGTCAGAATAGTAGGCGGCTGCCTTCTCCTGAAGATTTTATCTAAGGAACAAAGGAGGCGATTAGAATGAAAGCTACAGTATTGCTCTTGTATTTACTGTATGACTGCGTGAAGTTTCTTTACAAAGTCGGAGTTGAGACAGACAAAAAAAAGCCGCCAACTACTCCCAATAGTTGACGACATCTTTAGTATTGCATAATTTGAAAATATAAACTAAGAAGGTAGCCCCTATTTCTGGCTTTCCTGTCTCGCTTCATATTATGATTATAGCATTTTGTTTAGCATAATACAATATGTATATGTTTTATTGCAGACAAAAATAAATGGTCGCTATTTACTTTTGGTGAACCTGCAACGAAATATCGACATAACGGAAAGGTTCAATCGTGTCACAAAAGGTTCAATCGTGTCACATATAAAGACATTATTTTAGATAAAATCGAAACACGAACCAAACACGAGGGTACATGCTGTTATGACATCAGACATAACGGAAAAACTCAAAACGGTATTCAGAAAGAACGGACCACAATTAATACGTCAAAAAGTGAACTACTCGGCAATTAAATTACCGAGCATCTGATGTGCGGAGCCTGGGCCCCGTAGATTCAGGGTGGGTCCATACCACCACTACTGTTTTTTACGCAGCTACCTTTAAAACATAA
>NZ_QJHD01000057.1:0-1501 GCF_003184505.1 Blautia sp. BCRC 81119
TAGCCCTCCAGCAGATTAACCACGCCCCACACGCCAAGGCCAGCACCGAGAGCAATAACGAGGGTCTGTAAAGTGTCGATTGCAGATGAGAAAAATGCCATATAAGCCTCCATTTCTCCAGGATTTTCCCGGTAACAAAAAAGCCGCCCTTGCAGGCGGCAGGTTACAAACTTCGGGACACTTTGTCTCGAAGCGTTTATGCAAAGGCGTCTGGATCGTCGATGTCATCATAGTTGAGGATGTCCTCGTCCTCTTCCGTGAGCGCATCGTCCGGCACAGTCACCTCATACATCGTACACGCCTCGTTCAGACCGGGCCGCCTGCGGCGGTTAATGAGCCTGTCGAGGTCAAAAGCGTTTTTCTGTTTATCGGCCTCCGCTGTATAACGGTAGTTCGGATGCCGTTTCAGATCATACTTGGGAGAGAAGAACGGGGGCAGGCCACGAAGCTGCAAAATACATTTGTCTCCCGGCATGGTTGCAAGTTCGGCTGGGGTCATCAGTTCCCGGCCCAGCCGCTGGGTATTTTGACTGTAGCTTTCCGACTGACCACGGGAGCGGCTGTCAGTCTGCATACTGA
The DNA here is from genome assembly GCF_003184505.1 of Blautia sp. BCRC 81119. Taxonomy (NCBI): domain Bacteria; kingdom Bacillati; phylum Bacillota; class Clostridia; order Lachnospirales; family Lachnospiraceae; genus Blautia; species Blautia sp. BCRC 81119. The sequence continues at coordinate 580 of NZ_QJHD01000057.1, forward strand.
TTGTGGCTTTTCCCAGCCAGTTCTCGGATATTTCCTTGATGGTGCTGGCTTCGCGGCCACCGAGGAACACCACGCTATCCATGTTGCCGAGGATTGTCTCGGCGTGTTTATCGTAAATGGCCTTGCACTGTGCCAACTGTTGATACAGCAGGCAAAGACTCACCTCGCGGGAGCGGATAACCGCGACCAGCTTTTCGAGCTGGGGCACCTGTCCCGTGTTGGCTGCCTCGTCCCACAGCACCCGTACATGGTGCGGCAGGCGGCCACCGTGAACATTGTCCGCCCGTTCACACAGGAGGTTGAACATCTGCGAAAAAGCAAGCGCCACTAAAAAGTTGTAGGTCTGCGTGGTATCGGAAATGATGAAGAATACCGCCGTTTTCCGATCTCCGATGCGGTCAAGCTCCAATTCGTCATAGGCCATGACTTCACGAAGCTGCGGGATGTCAAAGGGAGCCAGCCGCGCACCGCAGGAAATTAAAATGCTTTTTGCCGTCTTGCCGCTGGCCAATTTGTACTTTTTATACTGTTTGACCGCGAAGCAATCCGGCTTGCGCTTTTCAAGCCCGGCAAACATATAGTCCACCGCGTTCATAAAGTCCTCGTCATCCTCCTTGACCTCCATGCCGGAAATCATATCCACAAGGGTATTCATATTCCGATCCTCGGCAGGCCCCTCGAAAATGATGTAGGCGATCAGAGCACAGTACAAAAGCGTTTCCGATTTCGTCCAGAATGGATCGCCTTCCTTGCCTTCGCCCTTGGTGTTGGAAATCAGGGCATCCACGAATTTCAGAATATCGGCCTCGTTGCGGATATACGCCAGCGGGTTATAGTGCATGGATTTTGAAAAATCTATGCTGTTGAATACCTTGATTTTGTACCCGCGTTTTTGCAGGAAAGCTCCGACCTGTCCCAGCAC
>NZ_QJHD01000058.1:0-1383 GCF_003184505.1 Blautia sp. BCRC 81119
TTTAAAGAACACCCGGAAGACAAAGATAAAACAATCGAAGAGTTATTTGACATACGGCTTTCTGAACAGAAGCTATATCATTACAAAGAAGTAAACGGCAAATATTATGGTGCAGAAATCCCAAAAGAAATACATTACACAGAATATTTCCGATATCTATATTTCAATGTAAAGTATGAATTTAGTGAGAAAACATATTACAGATCTATCCCATATACAGACAAGGATAAGCAAGAAAGTATATGGGATAGGGAACGCTGCTTCGTTGCACAAGAGATCAGTGAATGGAGAGTGGACGAACTAGAAGATTGGCAGCGAGATCTTATTGAAAAAATAAGAGTCGGTGTTGAGCTGAAAGACGATGATATTGTTAAAGCAATGGGTTGTTAAAATCTAAATGATGGTTCTTATAAAACATCTTTAGGCGAATTATGACTTCTCGTTCTTTACGAAGTTTAGCAAGAGATTCTTCATCAGATGAAACATGAGCCTCTTTAATCGAGGAATCCAACGATTTATGATAACAACAACAAGCAGAATATACAACCAGGTGATTATTTAATAGCCATTGTTCATCTATTAAATTTGAGTCTAAATAGTCAACACATTTTGATGTGGCTTTTTTGCATTCTGGTTGTTCGTAACAGCTTTGATTTAGCTCAAAAAGATAATTTGTCAAAGCATTACGTATGATAGAGTGAAAATCTTTGTTATCCATATTCTCAAAGCTCCTTTCTAAATACTCACCTATGGCGGTAGGCTGTATATATAGTATAGGGGCTGAATGAGAATAAGACAACAATAATAGTGCTTTCTCACTTCACAGTAACAAAATCTAAATAAAATTCTGGTTTTATTTAGACTACTAATCGTCTGAAACAAGCAAATATTGCTTAAAACAGAGGATAACGATTTTTACGAAAAACAGAAAAATCATGTTTGCGAAAGGATAAGAATTGTACAGAAGTAACTAGCATTTTTCTATAATTTGTAAAAACAATTATTCTGTAGCAAACCAACCAACAAAACGAAGCGTATTACTGGCAAAACCGGTGATACGCTTTTTTAATGGAGGCAATTGGAAATATCAGGGAAAAAGAAGATGTGGAGGAAATATAATTATAAATAACGAAATACCTAAAACAATTCCGGTCGCAGACTATGCCGGATATATTATGAAAAATTTTAAACCGGATGTCATAAAATTCAAAAAGCCTGAATCGGAATGGACAGAAGAAGAACATACAGAATATACAAAATGGAGTCTTAAACTGTCTATGGCACATAGATTCAAGCAACAAATACAGGAGAATAAGCCCTTAACAAATAGGGACAAAAGGATTATAGAGCGTTTTAGAAGTGGCGCAGATTTCTTTGGCGAAA
>NZ_QJHD01000059.1:0-1302 GCF_003184505.1 Blautia sp. BCRC 81119
CAGCGCTCAAATCATTACGCCTTTCGTGCGGGTCGGAACTTACCCGACAAGGAATTTCGCTACCTTAGGACCGTTATAGTTACGGCCGCCGTTTACTGGGGCTTAAATTCAAAGCTTCGCGTTACCGCTAACCTCTCCTCTTAACCTTCCAGCACCGGGCAGGCGTCAGCCCATATACCTCACCTTTCGGTTTCGCATAGACCTGTGTTTTTGCTAAACAGTTGCTTGAGCCTATTCTCTGCGGCCTGCTCTCGCAGGCACCCCTTCTCCCTAAGTTACGGGGCCATTTTGCCGAGTTCCTTGGCAATACTTCTTCCGCCGGCCTTAGGATTCTCTCCTCATCCACCTGTGTCGGTTTACGGTACGGGTACAATATGAACGATAGCGGCTTTTCTTGACGCATGGCTCACGGGCTTCGTTACTAAAATTCACTCCACATCACGTCTTCCCATTGCATGGCGGATTTTCCTACCATACTGGTACCTCGCTTGTACCGGGCTTTCCATTCCCGGCTCCCGCTCTCCTTACGTGTCCCCACAGTTCTGTCATACTGCAGTACAGGAATATCAACCTGTTGTCCATCGGCTACGGCTCTCGCCCTCACCTTAGGTCCCGACTCACCCAGGGCAGATCAGCTTTACCCTGGAAACCTTGGATATTCGGCCTAGAGGATTCCCACCTCTATCTCGCTACTCATTCCGGCATTCTCTCTTCCATATAGTCCACAGCTCCTTACGGTACTGCTTCTTCCCATATGCAATGCTCCTCTACCAATCCTTACGGATTCCTTAGTTTCGGTGGCGCGTTTCAGCCCCGGACATTTTCGGCGCAGGACCTCTCGACCAGTGAGCTATTACGCACTCTTTGAATGTATGGCTGCTTCTGAGCCAACATCCTGGTTGTCTTCGAAATCCCACATCCTTTTCCACTTAACGCGCACTTTGGGACCTTAACTGTAGGTCTGGGCTCTTTCCCTTTTGACCGCCCAACTTATCTCGTGCAGTCTGACTCCCGGTGATATCTACACGGCATTCGGAGTTTGATATTCTTCGGTAGGCTTTGACGCCCCCTAGGAAATTCAGTGCTCTACCTCCGCAAGACTCACACCGAGGCTAGCCCTAAAGCTATTTCGAGGAGAACCAGCTATCTCCGGGTTCGATTGGAATTTCTCCCCTATCCACACCTCATCCCCACCCTTTTCAACGGATGTGGGTTCGGTCCTCCACTACCTCTTACGGCAGCTTCAACCTGGACATGGATAGATCACCCGGTTTCGGGTCTACTCCTACTGACTCTGGCCCT
>NZ_QJHD01000060.1:0-1287 GCF_003184505.1 Blautia sp. BCRC 81119
ATACAAACCAGGTAAGAATAAAACATGGCTCAGCACCGGTTGTAGAAAATGAGGCGCTTGACAGAGGCGCTGCGGTGAGGGCGAAGGAGATTTATACGAAGTTTAGTCATGAAAGGCCAGACGGAAGCAATTTTAGTACAGCTTATTATGATGCAGGAGCCGGCAATATCCTTGGAGAAAATATCACGACTGGCAATACGCCTAAGCGCGCGGTATATTTATGGGAGAACAGCCGTGGACATCTTGTTGCAATGATTGATAAAGAAGCGACCCATATCGGTGTTGGCGTTTATAAGAATTTCTGGGTGCAGATTTTCGCGAAAAACCCGGGCCAGAAATATACACTGACAGTATATGCAAACGGAGGCACGTTCCCGAGCAAAGGCGGCGCAGAGAGGTTTGAGATGAGAGTTCCGGCCAGGGCAGACGTCAAACTGTCAACTATTGATATCCCGGAAAAAGAAGGCAGCAATTTTATAGGCTGGACGGAGATTGATGATACCTTTAATATTGAAAGTGGATTGACGGATTTAGATGCAATTAAAAGCGGTATAGAAACTCATATGTATGACAATAAAACATTAAAGGCCAATTGGACAGACACTTCCGATTCATCTGATTCATCCGACTGATAGCATAAATGCGCATATACACACCACCATGATTGGTGGTGTGTATTTTTTTTACAAACCATATATATATGTTGTAAAATATATATAAGCAAAAAAATACACAAGGAGGGAAAATATTTATGATAAAGAAACTAAGCAAGACCCGGCTGCTTAACGGCCTGATTGCCGTCCTGCTGGCCATCACACTGATTGCCCCGGCAGTCTTTCAGTCCACCACCCCGGCGGCCTCCAAGCGAACGCCCGCAAGACCGGCGATTACGAAAGTGACCGCGACCAAAAATTCCGCAACGGTCACCTGGAAGAAGTCCAAGTATGCCACTTCTTACCGGATTTATTACAAACAGGCCGGTACGAAGAAGTGGACCACGCTGGCAACTATCAGCAGTAAAAATCTGAAGTACACTCACAAATCTTCCAGGAAGCATCTGCTCAAGGGTGGTAAAAAATATACCTATACTGTCAGGGCATATAATAAATACGGTAAGAAATGGAGTTCCTACGATAAAAAAGGCAAGACCGTCACTATTCCGGCCGTACCGTCTATTGTAAAAACCCGCGTGAAAGCGAACAACTATAAGCAGACTACTGTTACTTGGACAAAATCCATCAATGCTACGAACTACCTGGTTTACTACCGCTCTGCTGACACCACAAA
>NZ_QJHD01000005.1:0-177001 GCF_003184505.1 Blautia sp. BCRC 81119
GGATATTTTACTGGCAGTGATAAGCCTTTGTAATTCTGTCGCTCATAGTTACAGACATTCCAAAGTTTATATGCTGCATAGCACATATGCCCAATGATATTAGATTCTGCGTTATTTAACTTGATAGTTGTTTTTTGTGATAGCAGCATATAGATTCCTCCTTCCTTGAATTTCTTATTTATATTTAATATGCCAAATTTGTGATAAAATGTAAAATTTTGCGAAAAAAATCTCCGCATGAGATGCGGAGATAAAAAAGTCGTATACGATATTTTTATTTTTTATGCGTTTTCATCTCGGATATAGAATAACCGAGGATTCCCGCTTTAAATCCTAAAACTTTCTGAATTTTCAGTAGAGAAAATTTTCCGCATATTAGATGTATCTAGCAATACCATTCAAGAAAGGAAAAAAAGATATGAACGAACATGAATTTTGGAAAGAACGCCGCCACCTTGAGGAAATGCCGTTTGATAAGCGTTTTGATGTGGACGGAAACTCTGAACTTTGCCATGCAACCGGATATGAGGTCTTTGACGGCGAGGACTGGTGGGATGAGTTCGTGGATTCTAACGGAGATTTCCAATACGGAAGATAACTCCGGGAAATATTTTTGCCTGCAGAAATTCTGTAGGCTTTTTTCGCAAATTTTTTTTCTCTCCAAAAAATCCCGCATGTTATATATAGAAAAAACAAAGGAGACAAAAAATGCCTGAAAAAATACTAGTCTTGGATAGCTCAACTTTTTTCGTAATCTGCCACGCAGTAGCAGAAGACGAGAAAGGTATACGAAATGCACAGAACCTGTATTGGTTCCTGTCAGACGGCAAAAATGCAGCAAACCAGGAGATTCTCTCAGACCACACGTGTGAAACTATTGTTCTGGATGCAGACTGGATTGCTAAGCATGCCGAAAACAAATATCTTGGACTTCAATACCGTCAGAACGGTAACACGCACACCGAAACAGTATGTTTTCTGTCCAGCGATATTACAGTTTTGCTGAAAAGAAATTCTTTTGCTAAGCTGAATATATGCGACATACACGGCAACACGAAGGATACATACACCCTGAAAAGGAGATGATTCAAAATGCTTAAAAAGAAGCTCAAAACAAAAACAAAAACCAAACCAAAGAGAAGTCTAAAGACAAAGTCCTCCACCTACAAACGGCCTTCGCGCAAGCAGCGCCGCAATAAGAAGATGTACGAAGATGACTCTCTGCTGAATATCTGGAATGGAAATGGATTCGTAATGTGCGGGCTTGGAAAAAAATCCCGAATGTTAGCAAAAATCAAACATTTCTTCAGATGCATCAAATGGTCAAAGCAAAGAGCAAAAAGAGGTTTTGCTGACTCTGATGTGTGGAGTATGTACACATATCTAGAAGAACTGATGCCGGCAATGCTGCAGTATCTGAAAGATAACCGGATGGGAAGCCCGGCGATGCTCGGTGAAAATTATACTGACGAGCATGGCATAATGCAGAACGATGCTTGCCATAAAGAATGGGACAAAATCCTTGACCGGATGATTTTCCTCTGGCGGGAACTTGACGAAGAGACATGCAGTGAGAAAAATAAATACGAAAAAGAATATTCAAAAGCCTCTGATGAATTCTTTGATAAATACGGTTTCTTCGGGGAAGGCCTGGAAACAGAAGAAGAAAAAGAAAAAGCAAAAAAGACAGGCTCCAGAAGGATGCATTTTATGAGTGAACTGCCAGAGTACGAAGAAATCAGCCGGCTGCATATGGAAGAGGAGAAGCGACTGATGGCGTATAGAGAAAAATGCAAAGATGAGGTGTTTGATTTAACGAAGAAATATTTTTTCGCGTTGTGGGATTGAGGGAAATTTTTAATGTGATTAGAGACGGGCGCTGCCTTCGGTAGCGCTTGTTTTTTTTGTAAAAATAGAAATCCTTCATATTATTATAGATATATGATATTATTTATATAAAAAAAGAAAGGAGAAAAAAGAAATGGTAAAATACATTCTAATGCCGGAAGAGGCTATTCAGAAAATAAGAAAAGGAGACAAATTTTTTGTGGATGGCGAATTCAATCCGAATGCTGCCAGAATCATAACTGCGGCACATGATGCATATTTTTGGGTAGATGACAACAATATGCCACATTGGACTGTGGATGCAGAGGGGGGCGGATGCTATGGATATGGAGAAATCTGCCAGCAGGTTTAAGTTTTTTGATACAGCCAGAAATTTTGGCTGTATTTTTGATACAAAAATGGAGAATTGGCATATTAAGAATGAAAATTTTTATTGAAAAAAATTTAGCCGTCGCATTCTCGTGACTTCAGTCGTGATGCAGCGAGCTTACGCTCGCTTGCACCAGACGCGGACGGAGTTTCTATTCCCTCGTATGCGTTCAATTACCTTCAGACCGACGGGCAAGCAAGCTTAACCGCGGTTTCCCGTCCGTCGATGAGGTAGGCGGCTCGTTTTTTTTTGAGTACATAAAAATATCGTTTACGACGTTTTATTTCTCTACGTTTCGGCGTAGAGATTTTTTTATTTCCATCAAATTTTTTCGCAAAAAATCGTCCCGTTTCTAATTTTTTCGGCATATTAAACGTATAAGAAATTTACAGAAAGGAGGTACGATATGGCAAACTCAAACAGAAAGAAAGCCCGTAAATTACAGACTGCCAAGAAGACGAAAGCCGCCGAGAAAGAGAAGACCGTTAAGAAGGTAAAGCCTGCCGAAGAAAAACCGATAAAGTACACTGTCACAGCAGAACAACAGGCTGACGGTACTTTTGAGTTTCACGGAGGCAAAGGCGGATTCAATATCATTAAGCAGAAGAATAAAGCATTAGAGCCTTACGGAAAATGCATACATAATTATGGCGTCCTTTTAGAGCTGATTCCAGGAGACAAACAGACTGCGATTAACCAGCAGATTGGGAATGCCCGTGTAGTACATAATGACTACCTTTCTAAACGTGAGGAATACTATAAGGAGACCAAAAAGGCTTTAACGGTCTCACAGTATAAAAAAGAATACCTTCCGGCATTAAAAAAAGAAAAGGAATATCTTAAGGATACAGACAAGTTTGTTTACGAAAATGCCTGCCGGAATGTAGATGACGCATACAACAGATTTTTTAAGGGGTTGTCTGGATTTCCGAAATATGCTTCCAGAACGAAGCCAAACGGAAACAGCTTTACAACAAATTTCACAAACAACAACATTGAGCTGAAGATGATTGGAGGCACCCCGTATGTTAAGCTTCCAAAAATCGGAAATGTGAGGTTTATCCTTCCAAAGGAAAAAAAATTAAACGATATCCAACCGCATGGAGTGTCAATCAAGGCGGCAACTGTAAACAAGGAGCCAGATGGCTCATACCGCATCGCCCTCAGAATGGAGAGCGTGATTGATAAGCCTGTATTTCCAACTGTTATAAATGCAAGGGAGATAATCTCTGTTGACCTTGGCCTGAAAGAATTTGGCGTTTTTGGAAATCTGGAAGAATCAATCCCCATACCAAACCCGAGGTGGATTAAAATCCATGAAAAAAGACTGCGGAGATTCCAGCAGAGCCTTTCAAGAAAACAGTATGATTACAAAACACATACCGGTTCAAAGAACTGGGAAAAAGTCAGGGCTAAGGTCGCCAAAGAGCAGCGTAAGATTGCGGACCAGAGAAGGGACTTCCACCACAAGCTTTCAAGAGCAATTACAGATAACTGCGTTGCGTTCATATGCGAAGACCTTGCAGTCAAGAATATGATGAAGAACCACCATTTATCAAAGTCAATCGCATCTGTTGGCTGGTCCCAGTTCTTAACAATGGTACAGTATAAAATGGAGCGTGCTGGTAAATATTTCAGAAAAATCAGCCGATGGTATCCATCATCACAGACATGCGGCTGCTGCGGATATAAAAATACAGATGTTAAGGATTTGGGCGTCAGAAAATGGAAATGCCCGAAGTGTGGAACCTGGCATGACCGAGATGTCAATGCTCAGCAGAATATATATAAAATTGGTGCGAAGCTGTTCCAGGACGAAGGGATACAGATTATCGGCCTCCCTGTAACCAACAAACCTGCAAACTGATTCTTCAGAAATAACTGTTAACCCAGCAACAGGTAAAACCGGTCACATATAAACAAGCACTCCGGAAACGGGAATAACCAGATAACGAAGCAGCGGTATCTCGGGGAAGCGTGGAATCCGTGGTGAAAGTCCACTTTTAAAGCCTGCACCGCAGTAGGACTGTCAGCGTAAGGACGCTGACAGAGAGTCTGAGTAAGACACGGCCGGAAGGCAATGCATCGGACAGATGAAGCAGGAAAGAAGATAGAATGGAAGGTGCAACCGGGTCGCAAGACTGAAAAAGCCTGACGGACTGTCGGAAGCCCGTGACTTCAGTCATGGGTTCTTCACACCTCCACACAACTAAAGTCGAGGGATTCCCGCACCTGCAAGCAAAAGAAAGGAAGAAAAATAATGAGGAAAATCAAAAGAAAAAAAGGATATGCAGAGAAAAGACTGCAAAAACATATACATTTGCATAAAGTATTTTGACTTTCTTGCAAGCTACCGCTTCGCGGCAGCTTTTTTGCCATATTTGCTGAAGCCTTAAGAATTCTCGCTATGTGCAAAGACTAACCTGGAGAATCATCTCCAGGTTTTTTGTTCGCAAAAAACGAACGGAAATCAAAAGATTCTGCATATTACAGTTAGAAAAAAAATATAGCAGAAAGGAAACAATAGAAAAATGAGAAAAAAAGACAACGTAAAAAAAGATACGGTGAAGTCAAACGTAACAGACAGAGATAACGGCAGGAACGATGGAACAGCAGGAAAGGGTCCCGGGAAAGATAAGATAGTAAAAATTATTTCATATATCATACTGGCCGTTCTGATAGTTACCGCTGGAGCTGGGCTTTATGTCGGTTCGGGTCCTGGAAGGCAAGGAAAGCCAAAAGAAATAAAATATGAAAAATTCCTGGATATGGTGGATGCGGGGCAGATTAAGGAAATCAAGTGGAATGAAGATGACGAGACCATCACTGCCTATGACAAAAAAGATAAAGAATATACAACGTCAAATCCAAAATACGATGATTTCAAAGTAGATATGCTGGAGCAGGGCGTAGAAGTTAAAGAATCAGGAATGCTCAAGAAATATGAAACGCCGATTATGATGGCAGTTCAGTTACTTATGTATGCCGCTTTATTCTATGCAATGACAAAGATAATGGGTATTGGTTCCATAAAATCAACCAGAAAGAAAGAACAAAAAAGCAATGTTAAATTCAAAGACGTTGCCGGCCTGGATGAGGTAAAAGAAGACCTCATGACGGTCGTTGACTTCCTGAAAAATCCGGATAAATATAAAGAAGCAGGCGCAGATATACCGAAAGGTGTGCTGCTTTACGGCCCTCCAGGAACAGGAAAAACACTTCTGGCAAAGGCTGTGGCAGGAGAAGCCGGAGTAAAGTTTATTGCAACGTCCGGTTCAGACTTTGATGAAAAGTATGTCGGTGTTGGAGCGAGCAAAATGAGGAAACTTTTTGACGACGCAAAGAACAATGCACCATGCATCATCTTTATTGATGAGATTGACTCCATGGGCGGCCGTAGGCACTCCAAACAGAATAATTATGACAGACAGACGCTGAACACGCTGCTTTCAGAGATGGACGGATTTGACGGAAGCAATGGTGTTGTGGTGATTGCAGCAACAAACAGACTGGAAGACCTGGACCCGGCGCTGACAAGACCAGGAAGATTTGATAACCATTTTGCAGTCAGCCTTCCGGAAAGCGCAAAAGAAAGAAGGGTTATTATTGACCTTTATACGAATAACAAGAAATTTGCCGAGGACGTTGATTTTGATGCATTTGCAAAAGAAACCATGGGCAGCAGCCCGGCGACAATCAAGACTGTATTAAACGAAGCGGCTATTATTGCAGCAAGAGATAATAACGGAATCATCGACAGAAAAATCCTTGATGAAGCATGGATGAAACAGTTAATGGAAGGGCATTTAAGAAGGAACGGTGAAAGAAATAATATTGAAGTCGTAGCATGGCACGAAGCAGGACATGCGCTGGCAGGGCTCCTGCTTGGTCAGGACCTGACAAAGGCATCCATCATCCCGTCAACATCTGGTGCTGGAGGCGCAACCTTTATCACTCCAAAGAAACTTGGATTATTCACAGTCAAAGAATTAAAAGAGCAGGTAATCATGCTGTATGCAGGAAGAAACGCTGAAGCACTGCTGACAGAGAGCAACGGCGAAGAGGAAGGAGTTACAACCGGGGCATCAAATGATATTGAAAAGGCTACAGACATCATCAAGAAAATGATTGTAGAATATGGCATGAATGATGAGTTCGGACTGCTGAATCTGGATAATCTCGATGTAAAGCCGGAAGTCATTACAAAAGAGGCGGTCAAACTCGCAAAGGCGCTTCAGGAGCAGTCTCTGATACTAATGAAAGAAAACATTGACAGGCTGCGGGATATTGCAGAAGAACTTATGAAAAAGGAAACACTCACAGGGGAGGAAATTAGAAAAATTGCAGAAAGATAATTTTTTTAACAGAATGACCGGCAGGGGTGAACTGCCAATCAGCAAAGTGGCTGGCCTTCATCCCCCAGATGACGAAGAGCATGAATATATAGAAGATATAATGCATAAAAAAATAAGCAGGGAGCTTTTGGCATCTGTTCTATGGTCAATAATTGGGATTGCATTTATTATCGTATATATTTATATCCATGTAAAATCGAAATCAGAAATAACCATTTATTTCTTTATCACTCTTGCTGTGTTTGTCATGATTGTTATTGTAAATACATACCGCTTTGCTGTTGTGGATAAAAAACTTGACAAGATAGTCAAAGAAAGAAAGTACACGATAAGAGATGTTAAAGTGCATCATGTGATGCCGGGCTATGGAACAAATTTTGGCAAACTAACTGTAAAGATTCAGGATGAACAGGAAAATGTGTATTATCAGGAATTTACACTCAATAGAAAAATGGCAAAGATGTACAAAAACGACACAGATACAGCATTTATCCTGATAGCACTGGATAGAAATAAAAATATATACAGTCTTTTAAGCAAGAAAGAAGAGCAGAAAAAAGAAAAAAGTGAAGAGGCAGCCGAAGAATAGCGGCTGCCTCTTATTTTGCATACAGAGAAAATTGTGCGTATTTCAGGAAAGAAATTCTGCATATTGTAAATATAAAAAAGAAGGAGGAAAAGAAATGACGAAAGAAGTAGAGAAGTTGCAGGAACTAATCGATAACCACGATAACATTGTATTTTTTGGAGGCGCAGGGGTCTCAACAGAAAGCGGCATCCCGGATTTCAGGAGCCAAAACGGGCTGTATAATATGGAATACGAATATTCACCAGAGACAATCTTAAGCAAACAGTTCTTTAAAAAATTCCCGGAAGAATTTTTTAAATTTTACCGTGATAAAATGTTATGCGATGCAGCAAAGCCAAATGCTGCACATTTAAAATTAGCTGAGCTGGAAGAAGCTGGAAAAGTTAAGGCTATTATTACGCAGAACATTGACAATCTGCATCAGATGGCCGGAAGTAAAAATGTACTGGAACTGCATGGAAGCGTATACCGCAACCATTGTACGAAATGCGGAAAGGCATACGGCCTTGATTACATTAAGGATTCTGATGGAGTACCGCATTGTGAATGCGGCGGAATCGTTAAACCTGATGTAGTACTATATGGAGAAAATCTCAATGACGGTATTATGGCCAAGGCTGCAAGGGCACTCCGTGAAGCGCAAGTGCTAATCATTGGAGGAACATCACTTTCTGTTTGGCCTGCCGCCAGTTTGATTGACTATTTTTACGGTAATCATCTGGTGGTGATTAACAAAACCCCGTCACCGCGTGATATGCATGCAGATTTGGTTATCCGTGAGCCAATTGGAGAAACATTCGCTCAGATTCAGCTAGAAAAATAAGAAAAAATTTTTTTTCAAAAGTTGGTCAAAAAAGTGTTACAAAAATTTTTTTATTTTTCATATTGTATATGGATGCAAAAGAGATGCAAAAAAGCGGGATAAAAAACAGGGCTTTGCCTCAATTGGTAATCCTCCGGCCCGATTTTTAAAAGCACCTGGATTTTGCAAAATAAATATATAGATGCGCAAAAGAAAGCGCAAAAAAATCTAACAGGAGGAAAAACCAATGCAGAATAAAGCAAAAAGAAAGATTGACTACAAGAAGGTGGCATGGTGCCTTGCGATGATGGTGCTGGGAAGCATGATGTTTATTATGCCGGCATTTGCTGACACGGTAAGTGCAAGTCAAACTATGAACAATTTAATTAGTTTAATGTGCTCAATGTTCAAATATGTTGGTGCCGCTATTTTTGTATGGGCGATTATTCAGTTCGTTCTTGCCACAAAACGTTCTGATGCTGATTCTAAGGCTGATGCAGTGCAGACAGCTGTTTGCGGAATCGCACTTATGGGCATTGTTGTTATTGTAAATGCCCTTGGTATCGGTAAGGCGATTGACGGCAATGGCAATGACTTTACAGATGATAAATTAGGTTCTACCGGCGGTGGTAAATAAATTAACACAAAAAGCAGGCTAACTTTCAAGCCTGCTTTTTTTGTTTGTTTACATCTAAACGCACAAGTAGTCTAAATATTTTATTTTGATATTCCACGAGATAATACACATTTACTAAAATAAGATTTGTCAATTAGATAAAAACCCGCAAAAATTTGCAGCAATCTCAAAAATGACGTATAATATAGCTAGAAAATAGAAAGAAAGGAGAAAGAAGATGGCTAAAAATATTCTAAAAAAGATTCTCACTGTAATCGGCTATCATTCGCCGGATATTGCGCGAATTGTCACTATCGTCATGTGCATCATTATGACCGGCCATTGGATTGCTGTGAATAAAGACGGCATGAACGTTTTTATCGTACTGTTTTCTGTATTGGTTATCTATCCTCTTCTTGGTCTCGTCCTTTCAGTTCTGATAATAATCCCTTCATTTATTTGCCGAATGATTTTGTATGCATTAGGAAACGATGCAAATGCAGAAGACCATTATTCATATACATATGACAATAATAGCGATAGCAATAACGCATATAGTAACGCTGAAAATGGATACCAAAGATACCAAAATCAGCAGCAGAGTGGTCGATATTATGGTTATAGCGGTTACGGATATAATTCCGGAAATGCCGGTTATGGTTACAGCAATACCGGAACCGGTCAGAGAGATTATTCTTATAACTATTCTGGAAGAACAAATATGAAGAGCGATTATGAGATGGCACTTGAATTTTATAAACTTCAGATGCCTTTTACAGAAAAAGAACTGAAAGAACGTAGAAGACAATTTATGAAAACCGCACATCCGGATGCCGGCGGCAGCAATGAAGAGGCAGAAAAGATTAATGAATATTATGAGATTTTAAAGAAATACGCATCATAAACCAGACTGTTTTTTGCATACTGTAAGAAAACGATATGCAAAGGAGCAGAAAAAATGAAGACAACAAGAAAGATAATCATTACAATGTTATGTGTGCTATGTATTATACTGGGCACATCCTATTTTCTGGGAATGGCGTATTTTCAGACACATTTTAAAATAGGCACTACAATCAACGGTTTCCATTGTGCGTTTAAGACGGTTAACGAGGCCGAGGCGCTGCTATCAAAAGAAGTCAGTAGTTACGCAATCGCCATAGATACGAGGAATGGAGGGGTCGAAAAACTAACTGCAAAAGATGTAGGAATGACGTTCAATGGAAAAGAAGGACTAGTGAACATCATCAACAATCAAGATTATAGATTATGGTTTATGCCAGAAATAAAGGAACATAATCTTGATGAGGAAAGTTATGCGATAGATTCAGCAAAGATACAAAAATCAATCGCGAAATTAAAATGTATGCACAATATGGTGAGTCCTGAGAGTGCGCGTATCGTTGACACGGATGGATTTTACCAGGTAGCGCAGCAGGTCATAGGGACTGAACTCGACAGGGAGAAAGCAAAACAGGTGATAGAAACGTCCATAAGGCAATGGCACAAAAGCGTAAACCTTGAAGACAAAGGATGCTACAAAGAGGCAGAAAGAACAGATGAAAAAGAATTGCAAAAGCAGTGTGATTTTTTAAACTCAATCAAAGATGTTATCATAACATATGACTTTGGGGATAGAAAAGAAACTGTGGATGTTGAGACGATAAGAAAGAATATGCTCAGTAAAGATTTTAAACTGAGCCAGAAAAAGATTGAAGAGTATGTGAAATCATTGGCAGAAAAATATGATACAATTGGAAATGAAAGAAGCTTTGTTACCTATGATAATCGGACTTCCAGCATTTCCGGAGGCGATTATGGGTGGCAGATAGATATAAAAAAGACGGCACAGGATTTAAAACAGATGATTACAGATAAGACAATTGATGTTGTGAATCCAACATACAGTCAGAGTACAGTCAGCAGGAATTCAGACGACATCGGTCATTCTTATCTGGAAATCGATAAGTCACATGGAAGCGTGATTTTATACGTAGATGGAAATCCAGTGGCTCAATGTCAAGCAAGACTTGGCACAGACATCTCATCCGGATTCTATAGATTAAAGCTGAGAGAGGCAGCAGCAGAAGACGGTACAAAAAATATCATGTATTTCGGAGATGGTGCTGTTTATCAGTTTGATGAGGCTGCGGCGATGCCTGGTTTCTCCGGAAACGAAGATATTTCAGCAACGGCAACATCGAATGGTGTAAAACAGGGATGCATTGCTGTTGATGAAACATCTATGAATACAATATTCACCACATTTCAGGACAACTGGCCGATTATAGTCTACGATGATTCCAATATCACGGGACAGACTACACAAGGAACAGAATAGAAAGACGAGGAAAATTTTATGGAAGAAGATAAAGTTAAAAAAGAAGAAGAAAAAACGAACGATTTAAAAAATATTCGGCATACTATAGTTGTATACCTGACGATAGCCGTTATGACAATGGTTGCAATGGTCGTATTATATACACAGGTACTTATGAATGCTTATATTCCATCCGAATCAATGGAAAACACACTGATGACTGGCGATAGGGTAATCGGCAACCGTCTCGCCTATAAGTTTGGACACGACCCGGAAAGATTTGATATTGTTATGTTTCATTTCCCGGATGACCCAAGCATGATTTATATTAAAAGAATCATCGGTCTCCCCGGGGAAAAAGTAACAATCAAAAAAGGAAAGGTCTACATCAATGACAGTTCCACTCCACTCGATGATTCGTTTATCCGTGAAAAAATGGAGACAGAACCCGATATGGAATTCAATGTCCCTGAGGGATGCTATTTCATGTTGGGAGACAACAGGAATGAATCCGCAGATTCACGGTATTGGGATAATCCATATGTATCCGCTGACCAAATAGTAGCCAAGGCTTCTTTCAGGTATTGGAAGGGGTTCAAGGTGGTAAAGTAACAAAATAACAACCCTGTAACGACTCTCTGATGGGCAGGGCACGGTTTATACGGGCATGCTAAAATAAAAGATGTCGATATGCAGGACTCCTTCCGGCCAACGCGACAGTTTTCTGTTGCGCTGGCCGTTTTGCATACATCGAAACGATATCAGAGAAAGAACAGGAGGAAAAAATAAATAATGAGAGAAGAAGATAAGAATTACAATCTCGAAGAAGATGATGAAGACGAGAACTTTATGATAGGCGGAACCGATGACGACCTTGATGAAGAACCGGAAGAGCCGGAAGGAGAGGAGGAAACAGAGGCCCGGGTTAATAAAAAACCTGAAAGAAAGACTACGCCCAACAACGCAGCGGACGCTGAAAGAGCAAATACCAAAAAGGAGAAAAAAGAAATAATCCATGACGAGGAAGAGGAAGAAGACGACTATGATTATGACGACGATGACGATGAAGAAGAAAACGGCGGAAAGAAGAAAATCATTGTCATTGCAATCATTGTCGCAGCGGCCGTAGCAGCGGCAGGCGTATGTACATACCAGAAATTAAAAGGAAATAATGAAGGAGCGCATCAGGAGCAGCAAGCAGCCGAAGCAACAGAGACACCGACGCCTGAGGCTGACAGCGCAAGTGAAGACAGTGACTACGAAGAAGACTTCGGTGACGACAGTACGGAGACCGACGACGGTACAGACAGTGCTGATGCAGACAGTGATTCTACTGATGAAGATGGCAGTACAGATGAACACGATGCCCTGCCGACTTCAACGCCAAAGCCATTACCGACTGCCACTCCAATGCCAACAGACACACCAAATACAGAAGAGGACACGGATGTTGTTGATGCAAATAATGAAACAGACAGTACGGAAGCCGAGAACACCGGTGATACTACTGTTGCGGACTCAGACTCACAGTCACAAGAGCCGGCAGGGGTAATTTTCCTTGGTGATGAGAGATTCCGAACAATGGCAAACTACGCTAGCGGGCAATCTGATTTATGGGAGTGCTCTGCATCTGGTGATTTTTCATGGATGACAGACACGGCATACCCGGATGTAGATACAAAGATTGGAAATGGAACAAAAATATTTATCAGTATGGGCATTAACGACCTTGATAACTACCAGGCTTACGCATCTTCCATCAATACAAAAGCGAAAGAGTGGCAGGACAAGGGAGCCTCTGTTTATTTTGTAGCAGTAGGGCCGGTATCTGCTGAAAGCACCACTTCAAACCAGAAGATTTCAACATTTAATACCTACATGTATCAGAACCTGAGCATTCCGTTTATTGATGCTTACAATCATCTTGTAAGTTCTGGATTTAGTACAACAGACGGACAAGATTATGACGAGGCAACAAGCACTGAACTATATAATTATCTGAATAGTCTTATCGGAAGATAAGCAGCGCGGGCTGATATATTCAGCCTGCTTTTTTCTGAAAACAGACGAGAGGAGGACGCTGCCTGAATGGAAAAGATAGGAGCGAAAGAAAGCAGAAAAAAGAAAAAAAAGAAGATGACAGCCAGCGACGTTGTCTTGATTGTGATTTTTGTCGTTGCGATTACGGTCGCCGCTGTCTCCGGTTATAAATTATATTCTATCATGATGGAATACAAAGCGGGTGTCGATGAGTACAATGAAATTGCAGACACGGTTGTCAAAGAAAGAGATGCAGACGCGGAGGAAGTAAAAAAACTGAAAGACGCAAAAGGACATGAGACCAAACATTGGACGTCACCGTTGGAAATTAATTTTGATGAGTTGAAGAGCATTAATCAAGATGTAGCAGGTTGGCTTTATATGGAGGCTTTACCAAACATTAATTACCCGATTGTCCAGGGAAGTGATAATGATTTTTATTTACATCACACATACAAAAAAGAATCTATTTTCGCAGGTTCTATTTTTGTTGACTGCAAGAACACAAAAGATTTTTCCGACCAGAATACCATAGTTTATGGGCACAATATGAAGAATGGTTCTATGTTCGGAACATTAAAACAATATAAGCTGCAGGAGACCATTGATAAAAGTCCATACTTCTGGGTAATCACGCCAAAAGAAGCATATAAATATAAGATTTTTGCGATGTATGTGGCCAATGTGGATGGCGATACGTACACTTTGATTAAGGGCCCGGGAAAAGAGACTATTGAATATGGTGAAAGTATGAAGGCAAAATCGCTGATAAATACAGGAGATTATCAATTTAAACAAACTGATAAGATTGTTACACTTTCAACATGTACAGGCGATTCTTCAACAAGATTTGTAGTACAGGGCGTAAGAGTAGAACCGGAATGAGTGCAAAAAGATGACTGGATATAATGTCCGGTCATCTTTTTTTTGACAAAAATAAATTGTCAAGAAAAAGTGTTACAAAAAAAAATTTATTTTGCATATTGAATATAGAGAACATGCAGGCATGGCCTATACGGCCGACCGGTAACTCGGAACAAACCCCTTTGTTATCAACGGAGAGCGAGAAGCCTCCGGCCGACCAAAAGTCGTCCGCGGGTAAAATGTCCCGGTTTTAACTTCGCACATGGGTCGGAATCCCCGTTCGAAGTCAGGTAACAGCCCGGCTCTGCTGGCGAGTTATCAATCGATGATACCGCGAGCTGTGCTCGCGTCTACCCAAGTCTCGTAAAGGCTGAACGCAGTAGGCTTTAGCCGCTGACAAATGATACCTGCAGATAGTTCTAAAAGAACCAGCAAAAAAATATGCGAAAGCAAAAAAAATAGGAGATAAAAGAAATGAAAAATAAAGTTATTTCAGCCATGCTTTTAGGCATGTCAGCAACAATGGCTGTGCCAGGCACAGTAGTTATGGCAGCGGAAGACGGTTCCGAGTCTACCGCAGTAGAGGAGACCGCAGCTGAGGTCCCAGAAGCAGAAGGAGGAGAGTCTGAGGCAGAGCAGAACGATGAGGAGAGCCAGGATAAACAGGATACCGATACAGCTGTCCAGAAAATGATTGACTATGCAACAGACGAGAGTGTAAAAGTCGCAGATACACCAGACGATTTCGGACCTAAACTGAGCAACATTGTTTTTTCTGATGATGTATTTGGAAAATATGCGGATTCATTAAATGAGTACATCAATGGAAGCGAGATAGATACAGATTCTATTTACAATTGCGAAATGGATATGGTAGATAAGGTAGCCGAACTTACCAAAGATGAAAGTGCAGAAGCGATTGCTGCATCAAAATACCAGGTTGCTCTGACATTTGAAAGTGTTTATGGAGAGGACGCTTTTATGCCAGGACGGGATATCAGACGTGCACTGATTGCAGATAGCAGTAAAGATGAAGATTTTGCTGTATGCGGAACAATTGCAGAGGCTGATACGGTATACATCAGTGCAGGCGGAACAACAGCGATTCCGACTACTCTTTTTAAAGCGGTATCCGAACAACCGGAAAATCCAGATGAGACAGGTGCTACAGACTCACCAAACGACACAGATTCAGTTACTAAAGACGAAGACCAGAACGGAGCAGATGACTCAACTACAGAAGAAACGCCGTCTGATACAACAAACCCGGATACCCCAGGAGACGTAACAACAGATTCAGATTCTGCAGAGGAAGAAAAGAAAAGCCTTGATGAATACGTGGAAGGGCTTGACGATATTGAAATCCAGCTTGGAGATGACCTTCCGAGTCCACGCGTTTCCTATGATGATACAAAAGTCGTGTCTGTATCACTTGACACTTCAAAAGTAGACAAAAACACAATCGGAGTGTATACGATTTCTTACATCATCAAAGGAGTTGATGGTACCACTAAGATTGTAAATAAACAGTGTGCAGTATCTGAAGACCCGGTCCTTAAGGAACTGAGAAAACAGATGTGTGAAAAAGCCGGCGAGATTGAAAAAGGTAAGTTTACCGAAAAAGATTTCAAAAGCAAATGGGATGAAGCCGTAAAAGCAGCAAAAGCAGAAATCAACAAGAAGAAAAATGAAGAAGAGATGCAGGCAGTGTTGGATAAACTGACAGAAACAGCCGCATCAATCCTTAATGACCAGCAGCTTTATGTAACTAAAAACGGATATGTTGGCGAAATGTATAGTAAATTTGAGTCCATGGAATTTGTCACTGATGCGCAGAAAAACATGGCAAACGATGTCTTAAAAGACGCAGTCGCAAAAATCAAGAAATCCGAAACAGTTGAAGACGCTAAGCAGGCAATGGATGAAGGAATTGAAAGCATCGAAAAAATCGCTGCGCAGGATGATTCATCTATTGATGCGCTGAAGAGCGAGGCGAAGAAGAAAATCAATGCTGCTATGGATGGAATCAAGGATAAAACAACCGTACTGCAGAATGTATACGGTTCATTAATCTTCAAACTCGATACATGCACAACAGCGAAAGAGATTGATTCCGTAACAAATTCCGCAGACAGCGCTTTTGCCCATGTGAAAGCTGCGATTGAAGGTGACATGGATTCAATGTTTGCTCTGTATAAAGACCTTAAGGGAATTGCTCCAGACAGCGATACAACGGAAACAATTGACGAAATCATATTACTCGGCACACCAAGTGATATTTCTGATGGAGAAGATAAGATTTCAGATATCCATAAGGCTATCACGAGCGACGTGGATGAGTTTACAGCATATCTTACCGGACGCGCCGGTGAAACAATTTCTGGGGAAACAAAAGCAGAGGCTTATGCCGCTTACGTAAAAGCTACGAACGGAACCCCAGATGCAGACCTCACAAAAGTAAAAGAAGATGCAAAGTCAGAAATCCAGAAAGCACTTGATGAAATTACAAGTGACAATAAAGAAGTAACAGACAAGAAAGGTCAGATTAAAGACGAGGTGTTTAAAAAAATTGATGCCGCAGCATCTGCAGAAGAAGTAGAGACTATTGTCAGTGATGCTAAAAGCGAAATCAAGGACCTGAAAGATGAAATTACAAATAATGAGGGTCT
The DNA here is from genome assembly GCF_003184505.1 of Blautia sp. BCRC 81119. Taxonomy (NCBI): domain Bacteria; kingdom Bacillati; phylum Bacillota; class Clostridia; order Lachnospirales; family Lachnospiraceae; genus Blautia; species Blautia sp. BCRC 81119. The sequence goes on from NZ_QJHD01000005.1 coordinate 16,474, forward strand.
GAGTTCAGTGAAAGAGAGCGCCAAGAAAGAGATTCAGAATACTGTAGACAATCAGTCTGACGAAGAACTGAAAGCCTCAATTCAGCAGCTGGCTGGTGCCGCACTGAAAAAAATAGAGAATGCTACAACAGAGGATGAAGTAAAAGATATCGTAGAGGGATTTAAATCTGACGTACAGACAACTACAGATGCTTACAAAAAAGACAAAGAACTTGCATCAGTGAAAGCAGACACATTAAGTAAATTGTCTGTTCTTGAGTCAAAAGTGAAGTCTGAGTATGTAACAGCAGATATGAACAGCATCATCAGCACTGCGAAAGCAAACATTGAAAATGCACAGTCTGCATCTGAATGCTCTAAGATTTACGCCCAGGCAAAAACGGATTACAACAATGCATACCTGACATCAATGCGGTCTGTATTTAACAATAAGCTGGATGCACTCCTTACAGAGTACAAATTTACAGATGATACATATTCTCAGAAAGCACAGGAAGTAATCAACAAGCAGAAAGAGAACATTAACAAAGCAAAAAATGAAACAGCAATGGAAAAATGTTACAACCTTGCTAAAGACAACCTTGCGAAGCTTGTAACCGCGCAGGACGCAGCAGCAAAACTTGCACAAGCAAAAACGGATGCGATAGCAAAAATCAAAGCAATGGTAACAAATCCTACAGATACTTCGAACAAGATTATCGATACTTACACAGACAAAATCAACAAAGCAACATCAGAAGATGATATCAATAAACTTGTTGATGGATGTCAGCAGGCACTGAAAGACGCAGGGGTTGATGCGAGCAGCACGGCAGATGCATCAAAACTTGCGCAGTTAAGGGCAGACGCAATCAGTACACTCCAGAAAATGCTTGACACGGTCCCTTCAGACAAGAAAGAAGATGCACAGAAAGTGTTTGATTCTTACGTAGAAAAGATTAACTCAGACACAACAGAAGATGCCATCAAAAATGACCTGGAAGAAGGCAAGACCAAATTAAAGAAATACGGAGCGTCTGATGTAACAGATAATACCCCAACCCCGAACGGAAATACATCTACGACTCTTGATGGTTCCGGTTCAGGAGCAACAGAGAAGGGAAGCGATGTTGCCACAACGAGCGGAGTAAAAACCGGCGACGATAATATGGGTATCATTGCAATAGCAGGGGCTGCAATCACGGCGGCACTTGCAGCAGCATTTATTTCACTGAAGAAATTCATTAAAAGATAAGAACGATGTAACCATTACATGAGGCAGCCTGTGCTGCCTCATACATAAAAATTCATAGAAAAGAGGAAAACATAATGAAAAAAGGATTAATTGCTGTAGTGCTTGTTGCAGTTTTAGCCGCTGGAGGCGCTGGGGGCTATACTGTATACCAGAAAAAAGTAGTAGAAAAAAAATATGAGCAGGATATGACAAAAACGATATCAAGCCTGCCGGCTATCACGGTATACGAAAAAGAAGACCTCCCATCCGTAGAGGAAGAGTTCAAAGGCACCGAATCAAATATCAATATTGATTCTATAACACCTGATATCAGTGGTGTACATACAAGCGAGCCGGGTGAATATGATGTTAAATACACTTTTAAAGACAGCCATGGCGCAGACAGGACTGCAACTGTAAAATGCACCGTAAAACCTGAGTTAGCATCACATGTTGAGGGCATGCAGGATATCGAGATTGACAAAGGGGATGAACTGCCTACAGAATCCGGATGTACATTCGATGATTATGTAAGTTCCGTAACATTAAATACCGATGAGGTAGACAATGAAGAGGCTGGAACTTACGACATCTCTTACACGGTTCTTGGTGCAGATGGAGACATGAAGACAGTAGAAGGTTACACCTGTACCGTCAACGAAGTTGCAACGCCAACCCCAACGGCAACTCCAAAACCGACTGCAACGCCGAAGCCAACCGCTACCCCAGAGGCAAAACCGGAAGACAATACAGCACAGCCTGAAACGACAGAAGCAGAAGGTAATTCACAGCCTGAACAGGCAGCCGCTGATACAGCAGTAGGAAACGTAGAAGTACAGAATAATGTTGTAGAGACAGGAGATGAGAACAATATCATCGCAATCGGAGCACTGATTGTTGTTTGCCTTGGTGCTGCCGCAGGAGTGCTGATTTATAAGAAGAAAAAGAAAAATTAATTTTAATCTGGTACCGGGCCGAACGAAGAGTTATCAATTTTAATCTGGTGCCGAGCCGATACGGCGAGGTATCAAACAGAAAGCGCTCAGCCGACAGGAAGCCAGCAAAAATAGATAGAAAAAGCCCTTCATTTATTCACAGATGAGGGCTTTTTTTGTCGGCAAAAAAAATGCGCAAAAAAGCAACGATTCTTGAAATTATTTGGCATATTATCTTAGAGAAAATTAATTTTGATTTAGATAGTTTGAAAGGAGAAAGAAATAATGGCAGAAAATTATTTAATTGGGATGGCAGAGGAAATCAAATCATATATTCCCGGCACATCAAATATTGAAGAGGGGGACAGCAAGATTACGATTAATGCAGAATTAAAGACAGGCATTAAAGGTATAAGCGTTGCGATTGAGTGCGCCCCAAATACAGTAAAAATCAAAGGTACGCAGGAATATAAGTATCCGATTTCCGAAGAATCCGTAGAAGAGTTCCAGCAGGAGATGATGGAAAAATATTCCGGATGCAATGTGTATGTAAGCGGCCAGGTATTTGCATTTTCAAAGTTTTTTTCATACCAGACAGTAGAAGAAGCAGTAAAAACAACAGAAGAAATCATCGATGCGATGCAGGACGCAGTGGTGACATTTGAGAACGACTGCGTAAACTTTCTTGAAAAAGATGTTGAGGCCAAAGAGGAAGACTATAACCCGGAAGAAAACGTAAATCTTGTACACGTGGATAATGCATACCATGCGGTATCAACTACGATGCAGGATACAGAGGACTATGAGGAAGAACATCGCAAATTTGCGGAAAAAATTTTCTGTGATTTAGCAGCTGAAATTGGTGGGACATTAAATGGAAATGAAGTTATCCTCGCCGACAAAAAAGAAAAAATTACAACAGACTGTATTTTTTTACCTCTGGATGCGGAGATTCTGGTTTCCGTATCTACTCCGGCAGATAATGATGCCGGCACGATATATGTTTCCTACATCAATGCAAATTATCCTGAATTGATGGCTGCTTATGACGCAGACAATGAAGTATTCAAAGTAAGAACGTATTCAAGCCCAGACAAATACGCACCGGATGAAACAAAAGAGCGTCTGGATTTATGTAGAACGGCTCTAGTTGCATGCATGAAGGAATATGAAAGAACGCTAAAAAAGAAAGATTCCGCGGACTTTGCGTCAGACGTACAGCAGATTTTGTCAGAACAGACAGCAATGGTATCTGAGCGAGAGAAGGCTGTCGCTGAGCGTGAAAATGAAATGGAACAGAAAGAAAAAGAGATGCAGAAAAAAGAGGCAGAACTACAAAAACAGGTTGCTGTATTGGAAGAAGAAAGGGCTGCACTTCAGGAGAAAATCAAATCAGAAGAGGCGAAAGTAAAAGAGCATGAAGAGGAGATGCAGAATAAAATCAAAGAATATGAGGAAAGGGATACAAAAAATATACTGAATCTGCAGCAGCTCGCAAAGCAGCTGGCTGCATTGCAGGATAGACAGAATGCCCTGGGAAAAACTGATAACGAAGCGGAAGAAGAAGTGTTCAGAATGAAGCAGAAAGTACAGCAGCTGGTAGGACAGAAGATTGCCTTGGAGAAAAAATTAACAGAAAAAATTGTCACAAAAGAATCAAAAATCAAAGAACTCTCTGATTCCATTGGAAAGAAGGACCGTGAAATCAAAAAGATTGAAAGCAATATTGAAGACATGGTCAAAAGCCAGGTAGCAGATGAAGTTAAAAAAGTAGAAGAACGCGCGGAAAGTATCCAGAAGCAGCTGGACGAAATCGGGCATATCCTGACGCCGGAGGACCTGATTTCTTATTATGAGCAGTATTCCGATGCTGAAATCAAAAAATTCCATGCCCCAAATGCAGAATTTGTTGTATACAATGACGGGGCTCTTGAAGTTAGAATCCGTATCGGAGAGACAAACTACGTTGAAGTATCAAGAAGCGCAGCGCTAAAAGACCAGATTCTGAGGAAACTTAACACAAAGTACAATGATGTCAAATTTTACAGTACAAAAGATGACAGGATTGCAGCAAGGTCATATTTTAAGAAAAATGCCGCTGCTGAAGATGTCGACGACATTGTAGCATCATTGTCTGAAAATTTCAAAAAATAATAGTACAGCCCATCGGTAATTTACTCATTACTGATGGGCACGCATAAAGGAGGAGTAGAAAAATGGACAATACAGTGATTATTTTAATCGGAGCCGGTGTTTCTTGCGTCGTGATTGGTTTCGCTCTGTTTGTTAAATTGGCAAAAATGGGCTCACAGGAAGAGAGTGAAGCATCAGGAAACAAGAAACTGCTTGCAGACGATTATGCAGAAAATTTCCAGGAATGTTTTGAAAACACTGGAAACATTGAGGACACGCTTGAACAGCTGGCTGATATTTATACTGGAAATCAGTATATGTACAATCTGATTATCAATGCCCTTAACTTCCTTAAAGAAGACCAGGGTGATTATGAGACTGCATTGGAGGGTATCAATGTTGACAGTGATACAAGTATCATGAAGATGCATAATAACGCGATAAAAAAGGCGTTAAACATTGGAAATAGAAATAACGCTCATGAAGATGTTAAAGAGAAACCGGAACGAGAAAAAGCGAGAGAGAGTCACAATAAATCAACAAAAAGCGAAGGGGACTCGGCCGATGATATCGTCTGTGAGCCAGGCCCTGCGGTTTCAGCTTTTCATGAAGGCTTAAATTCACGCCCTGAGTTCGATAACGAATCAAGTTTTGCTGACAAATTGCCGACGAATGAAGAGGATGAGTATGAAGAAGACGAGGAAGAAGATGAGGAAGAAGACGAAGAGTATAACAGCACACAGGAACTTTTAGATAACGTTAATACTGATAAGAAACAGGAGGCACCGAGTCTAAGAACTGGCCACAGGAGGGAAGCGCGGATTATTAATGGAGAACAGGAAATCCCCGGCCGACAAAAAGTCGTCCGCGGGTCAAGCGCTCCGGTTTTAACTTCGCACATTATCAAAAAAGAAAGAAATCAGGAAATCGAAAGTGAATCTTTTGAAGATGACGACTTAGATGATTTCAAAATTGGCTAAGGAGAGGATGGAGATGGACAACAAAATAAAAGCAATCATCGCCGTTGCCGTTGTTGCAGTTGGGATGATTGGATACACACAAATATCAAAAGAAATGAACAAAGACCCTGAGATAACCGGACTGCAGGCTGAATTCGTTGGAAAGGTAGGACCGGGAGGGTCGTTATCTAAAAACATGTTTAAAGTGACTGGAACCACTGAGGCGGGTAAGGTTGTGCAGATAAATGACTTTTCTTCAAAAACAACTACTGCTGCAGAAAACGGAGCATCTTGTGAAGTGAATATTGAGGCTCAAGGACAGTCGGCAACAGTCATTGTTGACATCACAAGAGAGCCGGTACTTGAAGAAAATATCGGATATCCAAATGAGAAAAGCGCAAAAGTGACATGCTATTCAAATGGAGATTTGGAATTCACAGGAAAGGGGGACATTACAAACTTCACAACGTTTCCGTGGTCATCAAGTACATATTCCCATGTGTATATTGACGATTCACTAAAAATCGAGAATATGGACAACTGGTTTGAGGGGAATGAAAATCTGGTATACTGCGACAATCTGCCAAAAACGTTAAAGACAATGAAGAGTACATTCGCAGGATGTACGGCAATAGAGAAGACTCCTGATTATTTTCAGTGCTCGAATTTAAAAATTATGGATTATGCATTCTCTGGCTGCTCTGCATTAAAAGAAGCAGACATCATCCCGGTCAATGTGTCATCAATGAAATACACATATGCCGATTGCATTTTACTCCAAAGCCCAATCAGTCTTGATAAAACAAGTAATCTGACGAACGTCTCTGGACTATATTCTGGGTGCACAAACCTGAGGGAGGCAACGACAATACCTGATAGTGTTATCTACATGAACGAAACATATAAAGACTGTATCAATATTAAAGAAGCGGTAAAATTCCCGAAAAGTATAGAAGAAATCAGCGCAGCATATGCAGGATGTACCGGATTGCTGACGGGAGCAACGATTCCAGAATCCGTAATAAATTTTACCGATTGTTACAATGGCTGTGAGTCCTTAAATGGCAAGTTGGAAATCAATTCAGACTCGGATTCATTTGAAGGTGTACTGATGGGGGCAACAACAAACGGCGACAAATTAAGTATATCAGGAAACTGCGGTAATCTTCTTGCAATACAAAAAAATGCTTCAAACAGTAATATCGTGATGGCTGACCCTGAAGCAGCGTCAAAACAGAACGAAAGATTAAACAGAGAGAAGGAGAGTCAATAAAAATGGTAAAAAAAATAGTTGTGTTTTTATGTTTTTTTGCTGGAGCCACATGCTTTATCTCTGCCGGTTTATACATAAACAGGCAGAATGCTGGACTTGAGCCGCAAAAGACAGAGGAAACAGTTTCAAAGGTGAAAAGTCCAGAACTGTTATCAGAGATTGACATGACATCATATGTTTCGCTTCCAGAATCATTTTCAGACATTGACATTACAGAAGACTTGGACAATATCGAGGTCACAGATGATAATGTGCAAGATGTTATGTATGAACAGCTCGATAAAACTGCAGACCGGTTAGGTTCAGTGCAATCAGACCGTAGCGATAATATCACCCTTATTGTGGATTATACAGTAACGCAAAAAGGCAAAGTAAAAGAAGTTAAAAGTAATTTTAAAATGGCATATAGCGACAACTCGAAGATATACAGTGACGATGTCTATACTGCATTAAATAACGCTAAAAAAGGAGACACTGTAAGAGTAACGGATACAACTTTTAATGGTGTCGAAGATGCATCGGTAGACATAACGATATCTGATATTTTGAATATGCCATATCCAGTTACCGACGATTACATTCAGAACAACACAGAATACGACAGTGTGCATGATATGTGCTCCGCATTAAAAAACGATGCAAGCGGAGAGGCTAAGGAAATTGCAAGAGAACATACGATAAATTCACTGATTGATACGATGATGGAACAGACTACTTTCATTCAGCTTCCGGAAAGCCTTATCCAAAGAGAGTTGGAAGTCCTCCAGAAAGATGACCCAAACGCAACATATGAACAGGCAAAGCATAGTCTTTATAAAATTTTCTTTATCGCATCGGTTATAAAGAATGATGGCGTTGCGACAAAAACGGACCTGGAAAAAAGGTATGAAAAGCTAGACAAATCGGAAAAAGAAGGACTTTCGAAATATGAAATTGAAAGAAAAAAGTACCTTTTATTTGAGGAGGATGTTGTCACCAGCATTTATAAAAAAGTTCAAATTAACAGTCAGGAAAATTCAACAAGCAGCTCTGATGCTGCTGAAACTGATAACACCGAGGACGATAATTCAATCGAATAATTCTAAGCAACACGAAGAGCAGAGATTTATATTCCTGCTCTTTTTTTTGCAAAAAAAACGTAATCCTTCATATTGTTTTCGGCATATTAACATAGAACACGAAGACCTGAAAAGGAGGCCGAAGAATATGCGAAAAACAATGTATTCAGCAATGAAAAATCTAGCAGAATATATTGCCGGGAACGAAAGTTATGACTTTGAAACTATCTGGAAAGAATGGAGTTCCAAATATAAACCATTAGAAGAAACTACTAAAGAATTAAAAAAGATGGGAGAAAGTTTATGTCAGATAGATAAGAGTGACATCAAATCGGTGCCGGAGAGGAGCTATCGTGAAACTATAAAAAAGATGTTAAAGCCAGAAATCAACAAGGAGGAGTTTTTTGATGGACACGTCAGTGACAAAGATGAATGCTGCCGATAATGCTCAACTATTAGAAGAAAAGAAGGTAGTCTACAGTTCAAATGGAAAATACGACCCACAAGAGATTAATAAACTGGTCAAAGTATACCATATGGCGCTTGAAGCAGGCGACAACGCAACGGTGCAGGACGCATTTACGCAGATATACTATTTTATCAAAAATTACGTTTATAAAACACTTTGGGATAACTATCGCACACTTATGCAGAACAGATATCACCAGGAAGACATTGTTCAAGATGTGTGGATTAAGATTTTTTCGGAATTAAAAAATTACGACCCTGACAAAGGTGCTATCACTACGTTCATAGCGCCATGGATTCGTCATGTGGTAAGCGATTATGCAAGCAAAAATTTCAGGAAAACCTCTGTGTATTATGCGAATGCCATGAAAAAAATCAATGGCGCACAGAATTACTGTAAACAATATGGATTAAATGCAGATGACATTGAGACAATCATGAGCCTGACAGGGCTGTCAGAAGCGACCGTAAAGAATACTCTTGATTTAATGTCAAAAAAAGACAGCGTCTCATACGAAGCATTAATTGATGCGGGCGCAGACTATACAGCATCAATTAAAGGACCGGAAGAATCTGTTATTGAATCAGAATCAGAGGAAAACTTAAAAACAATCCTTAAGGATGTATTGACGGATGAAGAGCTTAATCTCTTAGAACTGTTGTTAAATCCTGAGAATTCAAGTAAAAAGCACTCCAGCTATCGTGAGATTGCAGAACAGATTCCAGGCAGTAATATTCCAAAAGTAAAACGTAAGATATCACGCATTACCACAAAGCTAAAAAATAATAAACAGTTTGCACAATTGTACCCTTATATTATCGCACAGGAAAAAGCATTGGAGGATAATTACATACCAGTCATGGGTGATGATGGGAATGAAGATGACGACATGTATGAGGAGTTCGATGACATGGACATGTCGGAAGGATGGAAAAGAACGAAAAAAAATAAGTAGCCTGTCATACAGGCTCATGATACCGCGAGCTATGCTCAGCTATGCTCGCTTGTCAGCCTCTGCGAGGCTTGGTAACGAAGGCGCTAAGCCTGAGTTATCATTTTTAATCTGGTACCGAATCCAGCAAGGCCGGTGAGGCATCATATTCATTCTGGTACTGAGTGCGAAACACGAAGTATCATTTTTAATCTGGTGCCGAGCCAATACGGCGAGCGGCGAGGTATCAATTTATGCTGGTAACGACTCCGGCAAAGCCGGGGAGTTATCAATGAAATCTGGTAACGAGTCCTGCGAGGCAGGCGAGTTATCAAAGTTGGACGAGGGCTTTCCTCCCGTCGATGGTTTTTAAAAAAAATAAAAAAAATCCGTCCGGTTCACAAATTATTCTGCATATTGATTCTGATGATACAGATGACAGCCAGGAATTTTGCAAAAAGTCCTGAAGGACCTTACTGATATTGTACAAAGAAGCGAAAAAAAGAAATAAAAAGAGACAGGAGATTCGTGGAAATATCACGCGGTCAAATTGAATATTGAGGTGTCACCTCTACCAAGAGGACGTTAATTATTATTTTTTGCATAAAGATAAAGAGAGGAAAAACAAAATCAGCAAAAATAATAAAAAAACGTGATGAGAACGAGACATATGCTGCAGTAATGCAGAGCAAGGACCAATCTGGTTGCTAAAACAACGTTAAGTGTTGCCGAGCGGCAAAAGTCGAGCAGGGAGCGGAGAAAATAGTTTGGTCTTAGACTATCCGATGACCTAAGGGGGTGTAGTGCGTTGCAAGCCCTTTGCCTAATACGTAGTTGTATGCGTAAGATGCGAAAGCACGGGTGAAAGCCTGGTTAAGAGTAGGACGCGGGGGAGTTTGTGGACAACGGAATCCGCGGGAATAAAGACAAACTGTATATACAGTTGATGTAATAAAACCGCAACAGGAGGAAGTGAAGCACAGATGCACAGACAGCTTGCGGGCTGCCGGGACCTGTAGGATGATGGAAACATCATGGCGTGTGGGATGTGCCATAGATTGTACAGAAGAAATGTATAATTTAGACTACGCCAAAATCAGCACGACTGATTTGAACTGCAGGGTTGCGCTTTCCGATAAGCTCTTCGATAAGTTTTTCGATGAGTGCGACTGCTATCTAAGACCGTCATGATGTGAAGCGACCGATTCCGACGGGCTACATAAAATCTGAGCAGAATGGCATAGCGTTATCCTTCTTCCGCGCAGACGCATACCATTATAGGGAGAGTCTGCGCTTTTTCGCAAGGAGAAACTATGTCAATCTGCTCAGCTCCCTCCTCCTCTGGGCTGCATGGCGGCCTTTGGCCGCCTTTCAAAACGTAAGGTTACGAAATATAAATTTACTTTTTTCAAAGTGTAACGTTGAGATGGCAACAGGAAATGCAGCCCATTAACGAAGGGTGTGATTTATCCGGTAAAGCGACATTACGCATCGTAATAACACTCAACATGCCAAAACTTTTAGAATATATGAATCACGCCCGCACTAACGAAAGAAAAAGCTGAGACAAGACATGCACACTGCAAAATCTTCATATATCTGGAACGCGAAGATACTGGATATCACGATATATATGAATTTTAAGAAAACTTATAGGATATCCAGTATCGGAGCGGATAGAACCTTCCGCGATTTTGCAGTGCATGTCTTGTCTCGAGGTCAGAGTAATCGGCTTGCCGATTAGGATGACCTCCATGTTTTTTTATATACGTTTTTTATATACAAATACACTGTTCTTCCAAATATTTATCATATTGTACATAGAGAACCGGGACACAAACAACGTGTCTGCAACAACTGGCCATTGTATCAGCACTTCAAATTCCTGTTTCGGTTATCGGCAACAAAACACACAGGAGGATAAAATATGTTTTTTGTTATAGTTATTCTAGTAATAATCATTGTATTCCTGGCGAACCAGATACGTATCGTCCCTCAGCAGGCATGCTACATTATTGAGCGCCTTGGAAAATACAGCACAACGTGGGAGGCTGGCCTGCATGTGAAAGTTCCAGTCATTGATAAGATTGTAAAGAAAATCTCCATCAAGGAACAGGTGTACGATTTTCCGCCACAGGATGTTATCACAAAAGATAACGTCACAATTAGTATCGATTCTGTCGTGTATGCAAGTGTTTTCGACCCAAAATTGTATACATATGGGATTGAGAAACCTATCACTGGTTTACAGAATTTGACAGCCACGACTCTCAGAAGTATTATTGGCGCCATGGAATTAGACCAGACACTGTCTTCGAGGGCAGATATCAACCGCCAGATGCAGGATGTGCTTGATGAAGCAACTGATGAATGGGGTATTAAGGTATCACGCGTGGAGGTCAAAAATATCAAGCCACCGAAAGAGATTGAAGAGGTCATGACAAAGCAGATGAGGGCTGAGAGAGAAAGACGCCAGACCGTATTGGAAGCACAGGCACATAAAGAATCTGTAGTATCCAGGGCAGAAGGTGATAAGCAGGCGAAACTGCTTGACGCAGAAGCTGAGAGAGACGCAAAAATTGCTCTTGCGAAAGGTCAGGCGGAGGCTATCAGGCTTGTATATGAAGCAGAAGCAGAAGGACTTAGAAGGCTTGCGGAGTCAGGCGTAAATGAAAATATTTTACGTTTAAAATCTATTGAAGCGATGAAGGATGTGGCCGATGGCCGGGCTACAAAAATCTTTATCCCAAATAATCTGGCAGAAGGTGTCGGGCCTGCAGCGATTGCCGGCGAGGCTTTTTGGGGAGCAACAAAGGAACCTAAAAAGGAATTCTCAAATGCCGAAGCGGAAAAAATCCGAAAAGAAAGATGCGTCAAAAAGACGGTGTCTGAGGATGCCTGCATGAAAGCACCAAGGACGAAAGTAAGTATGCAGTCGGCGATGACTAATGCGGGAATGGTCCATGATATGCATAAGGACGAAACTGACTGACAGGCGCTGCAATAGACAAAAAAAATAAGAAAAAGGTACATCGCAAAATGCTACGATGTACCTTTTTTATTTTATTTTGCATATTGGAGAATAGAGAAAAGAAAAAAAAGACTCTCTAAAAGAAAGAAAACTATAGAAAAAAAAGAGGAGGAAAAAATATGGCAAGACATAATTATGTGAGTGTTCTTGCGCTGGTACGAAAGGAACCAAAATTCAAAGACACAGTTGACGGAAGAGCCGGAATCGTTGGTCTTACAACGATTATGAGTGGAAGAGAGTACGACAAGGCTACAAGCGGTTATCAATTAAACAGTGTTTCTTTTTGTGCCAGAACACAGGAAAAAGAAATCCTTGATGTGATGGATACATTGCAGTTATGGGATGTTGTAAAAATGACAGGATTTTTAGCAACAAGAGAAAAAGATAAAAAAGCAGAGTGTCCGTTTTGCAATGCGGTCAACCGAAGAGTTGATGCATGCGTAAGAAACGGAAAGCCAAAATCCGGTGGTAATGAGATTTTTGTATATCCAATTACGCTAAGAGTAGAGGAGAAGTTTGAAACCGAACAGGCAGCGTACGAGTATCTGCATGCAAACGAAGAGGATGCAAACCGTGTGTTTGTGCTTGGTAATTTAACAAACTCTCCTATCCACGGGGAGCTGCAGGGAGGACGAAAGCCGTATACAAGATTCCAGCTGGCTATCAACCGTAAGTATTGCCCAAAGGGCGGAAATGAAATGTACGAAAGGACAGACTATCCGTGGGTGTATTCTTATGGCGACAAATCTATCGAAGATTACCAGAATCTTGAAAAAGGTGCCCTCGTATTTGTAGATGGCGCCCTGCAGGCAAGAAAATTTAAAGAACAGTACACCTGTGGAGTATGCGGCGAAGAGTATGACGTAAGGGGAAGGACACTGGAAGTCCTTTCATACGATACAGAATATCTTAGACTTCCGAACCTGGCTCCGGATGACGAAGAAGACGATGATGAGAACGAAGATTCAGAGTAACTATATGAGGCAGCGGCATAAACTCCGCTGCTTTTTTGATGAAACAAAAAACATTCATATTAAATGTGAAACAAAAACAAATAAGAAAGGGGAAATTAATTTGAGAACATTTAATATGGAAGGCCTGAAAGATTTATGGGAAGACTATTCTTCTGCAATAAAATCGACAAAGATTGATTTTAAAAAAGCAAAAATCTATCAGGCAAAGGAAATAAAAACAGGAGGGCTGGAAATGCTGGTCACATCTGTAAGTACTGGAAAACAGGAGACGATTTTTGAGCAATTGCCTGATAAAATGTGCTATATCATCAATAAATCCGAGTGCTTTTATGAGATTGACGGAATACGTTATATCCCAAGCCGCGAAGTAAACAGCAGAACACTGAACGATTACAGCCGCAAGAATATCGTTGATGACTGTATGAACAAAGGAAAAACAAAAGAACCTCCTATAACGGTAAATCATTTCTCATCACCGGACACATTGAAAACACTGGCCGGAAGATTAAGGCGGACAGATGAGCTTATCGGTATTCATTATAAACTGGTCCGTGCCAGAAAAAAAGTATATGCACGGCTTGTTGGGTTAAAATCTATGAATGGTGAGAATCAGATTTCTGCGGTAGAGATTGCTGGATGTCTATATAATAAATGCGGAAGGAGTATGCTGTTTGAGTCTGCATACCTAGAGCAGATAAAAAGACAGCCAGCATTAAGCTTTACTTTTAGATGCAAACCTGCCCGGTTGCGTTCCGACGGAATCCCGGTATGTATTTTGTTCCAGGATACATTATCTGGGAGAAAGAGCATGCGCGTCGATTTTGCAGTAAAGATTGATAACAGGCTGTATATCCTTGACAGCATGGAAGTTAACCATCGTACTAAGATGTCCGGAGACGAGATTGCCGATAACATCATTAAGCGATTTGAAGTATGTTATACGGCAGATTTAAATCTAAATATTACAGCAAATGATATCATTAAAAACGTGCTGCAAAAAGGACTTGTTCCAAAAAAAGCAGAAGAGAGGTTTGTAACTTACATGTCATCTATTAACACTGATACACCAATCGCTATGGCTTCAGATGTAATAAAGACAGGGATATTTAATATAAAAAACAAAAAGCATACAAGCAGCGGATATGACGGAGGAAAGCGTCGCTATGAGTTGGAGCTAGGGCGCGCTCTGATAAGATAATGTTTTCAAAAAATATAAGACCGGGGAGATATCTCCGGTTTCTTTTTTGGCATACTAATTTTAATCTCTGCACTCAGTCTTACGGCTTCGCTTGACATTTGCTGCGTAAATTGGTAACGAATCCGGCAGGGCTGGTGAGGTATCGAGATAAATGCATAAGAAGGTATGGAGGAATAAAGTATGGCATTTATGACAGAAACGGCAAAATATGAAACAAAAAATGTGGAAAATATGATTAGAGGCTCTCGTAATATTACTTTTTTGAATATATTTAGCGTAGGTAAAGAAATCCTGCGTATCGAAGCAGAAACCTATTATGTGGAAGATGTTCTTGAGAATGGCGATGTTATTAATATAATCGGAAAATTCATTGCAAACTCTGACCCTTGTGCCAAATTGAACATCGTTTGTAAAGATGAAAGAAAGAGAAGACCAGAAACATTAAGAAAAGTTGGAGTAACACTTGAAGAATTAAGAAATGGTATGAAAAAGAAGGAAATGGCAAGAGCTGTGTCTGATTATTTTATAAAATATGACGGGATTATAGTTTCTTGCAAACCATATTCTATTATTTCGATGCTGAATAATGATATCATTGAATCCAAGTATAAATCTATTGATAATTCATATTTTGATATAAAGAGAATGGCTAAAAAGTGCGGTGAAAATTTTACAGATAAGAACAGCCTGGAAAATCTAAAAGAAACATTTATAGACTGCACCGGAAGTTACCGCAGGATGAAAAAGATGGAACAAAATAAAAAGGCCTGTGTTGTAAACTATGCGTATTTTTGGCAGAGTTCGTATCGAAACTATGCAGAATGGATTTTTTGCGATACTTCGATTGGGAAGATTTATTATGACACGTTGACTGAGAAATGGGGGATTACCAAAAAAGAGGAAAAAGAAAATGGGCTGCGTATCGAAAGTGTTGATACTTTTGATGTAAAAAAACAATTGATGGATAAATATAGAGTGAATAGCATGATGGAGCTTAAAAATCTGCTCAAAGAAAAAGCAGAAGAAAGAGAAAAAAGAATGGCAGTCTGATATCTGGAAATAAGTCCGGCAAATCCGGGAAGTCAGTAACAAAGAACAGAAGTTTCAGGCTGGAGATGCTGCTCTGGTGTTTTTTAGCGACAATCAAATTTGGCATATTAAAGATGCTAAACAAAATATAGCTAAAATAGCTAAAAAAAGAAAGGAAAAAATATTATGAAATTTAAAACAGACTATGAGACATTTAGAGGAGCAATCGCAACAATTGGAAAAGCTGTAAAGAAAAACGGTATCAACGAAATGGCCGTTGTTAAGATGGAGGTAAAAGGAAATATCCTGGAATTATCTACAAATGGTAATATTGGATGCATCGTCCAGGTTGAATTGACAGATGGAGAAGATGGAGAGTTTGTCGTGTCATTTTCAGAACTTAACATCTTTAGTCTTAGAAAGTGCACCGGAAAAATCTCTGCGTCATCAAGTGATGATGGCAACGCTATGACCATGATGTACAGAGACGGAAATGCAAAGACTGTACTCACAAGAGTTGATGTTGTATTTAATGACGTAGCCAAGCCTGAAAAAGATACACCGAAGGTTGCGCTTCCGTTTGCAACATTAAAGAAAATGGTTGCAGAAACAATTTTTGCTGCAAGCCGTGAGGAGACAAATGCAGGGTATGGCGTACATCTGAATATCCGTGAAGATGAGGACGGACTGCTGGCTCTTACGATTACATGTCTTGATGGCTTACGCGTGGCTCAGCGAACTGCATATGCTGTCAAGAATGGAGACTACACCGGAACTGTGATTGTTCCGCCTGAGCAGTTTAAGACAATGATTGACATTGTAGATGCATCAGATGATGATGCTAATATCGATATTACTATCGATAGCGGAAAATTATATATGGATTACAGTAAAAAGCATGTGTGCATTCCGGTCCTGGATAAAAAATATCCGGCCGTACAGCGAATGATTGACGGAGAAATCGGAAAAGATGCTTGCAAATTCTCTATCACAATTGACAAGAGAGATTTTATTGAATCCATCTCCTGTGTTCAGTATGTACTTCAGGAGACCGGGGCATCTGGAGTGAACTCATCAGCGATGCTGAAATTCAAAGAAAAAGAACTCGAGATTGGAGGAATCGGTCTTTCTCAGTATGGAGAAAAGATTGAGGCTGAGACAGTCGGAGAAGTTCCAGAGCCTGCTTATTTTAACCCGGATTTTCTGAAAGAAGCAGCAAGCATTTATCCTAAGGACAAAATTACAATCGGAGTGATTGGACCGAAAGCGCCAATCTGGATGTGCTGTGGGGACAGTAATGAATATGTTTACTGTGTGCTTCCAAGAAAACGCGAATAAGATAAGAATAGAAAAGTTAACATAATAAAAAAGCAAGAGGGCAGCCCTCTTGCTTTTTTTATTCTTGCGCGTTTTCTAATTGTCCATATTTTGACATGAACATATAGTTATGAAAAAGAAAATCATTTTTCACTGCAGACGGCATGCTGTCGTGCATGTATTCCAGCGGTGTTGCATAAAAACTGATATATAATTGATATAATTTATTTTGTTTTAAATATTTAATACACTCTTTTGAAGAAAAAAACCTGTATAGTTCATCTTCTGATTTGAACATACATGTTTTGTTGATTACGTATTGAAGACATATTTTGGCGCGAAGCATACCTAAGTATCCGTACATATAGTCCTTTGGGTATCGCCCCTCTCCTGCCATTACCTTATCATATACACGAAGTGTATACCTTTTTACGTCGTAATCTACATAGCGAGGATAAAGAAGATAAAGGATATATTCTGTATCATCCTTGGTAACATCAGATGGAAACGCAATGTATTTTACCATCTGGTCAAGTTTCATAAACGAAATGTAATTTTTATTAAATAGCTTTATTGCATTGTGGATATCCCATCCTAATAAATTCTCTATCGCATATCGGATTACAGAAAGTGCAATCCTCTCGTTTCCCTTTTTATCAAACAAAAAATAGCTTGTCGGTATGCGCTGCCGGTTTCCAAGCAGGACATCTTCATAATCGTTTAATATTCCCATTGTATTTTAACTCCTTTTTCCGATATTTTTTATTTCTTTCTTTTAATATGCGAAATGAATCCCTTTTTAACCTAGCCGTGCCGATATTTTTTTTATTTTGCATATTGGAGATAAAGATAAAGGAGGAAAAATATATGGCGACAACAGATATTTTATACAGATATTTTAAAGCCAGACAGGAAGTAAATGAAAACGGACATGCAGAAACTCTTGCTCAATGCATCCATTACAATCGCGGAGTTGATGCAGTGGTCCTTGATATGAAAGATAAAGGACTGGCTCAAAAAATATTAAAAGAAGCAGATATAAATGATGCTTTTGACTCATGGCTGTTGGATATTGCTGGAAACTTGGTTTTAATATATCCACGAGAACAAAGAGAAAAATACATGGAAATTCAGCCACATTTGGTGCTTGGAGAAAAACTGGTGCAGTATGGAGGATTTTCGCACAGCGAAGCAAAAGGTATGATAGATTTTCTTAAGGAAGCAGGAGTGGATTATAAGCAGTCTATCGGAGAGGATGGAAGGATTAGCTTTTTGCTTGCAGAAAATAAAGAATATATATTTAAAAACGCGATAGATACAATAAAGCGAGAAGAAACCACGGAAGTTGGCGAAAAACATTTCGTATCACAGAATTTGTATTGGCGCTATGCCATCAACCAGGCTTCAAAGGCGCTAAATCATGATGGCGTTGTATTTTTAGGAAGTGAAGCAGGGACACGTGGAATAAGAGTTGACAAAAATGGAGCAATCAGTATGAATCCATTAAAAAAAGGACGTTTTATTCCAAAAAATGACCCGGATTATGAGCGTAAAGTATTGAGTGAAATTCTGAATACGATGAACGGAAAAGAATTTCCTGTGAAAGTTTTTTATGGAGAACTCGCCGATGCGATGAGCAAGGACATGACACGTAAAAGTTTACGGGAATCCCCTCTGATGCTAAAAAAAAGAGAAGCATTGGATATATTAAATTTAAGTGATATCCCTTCTGTTGATGAAATTGGAAAGATGGTAAACAATCTTGAGGACTATGGAGACCGCGAAAGAAAAGCGATTTATTCTTTGATGCGGATGCGGGTATGTCGGGATTACAAGATAGAAGATATCCAAGCGTACAAGATGTCTAAGCAGGATAAGCAGGATTATAAACAGATGCATGAACAACATATAAAACAATTTGCGAAAGGATGTAGACAAGACAGGGAGGGGCTGGTAGATGAAAGATGATAAAGAACTTGAACAGAAAAAGCTTGCCTTTGTCTTGTATGGCATCTTGTGGTTTATTGGACTGATGATAGCTGGTGCATTTGGCTATCAGAAGCATACACAGGATGGAGCAAGTATCTTTTCAGCAGTGGAAACGGTATCCCATTTTGGTATCTTCTATTGGTTAAATCCGGTAAGCTGGGGTACATGCTTAAGATGGACGTTTATATATTGGATTGGTGTAGCGCTTTTCATGATATATGAGCAAAAATGGAAACATGATGCGGCCGGTAAAGAGGCCGGCTCGGCTCATTGGAATAAGAAAGTTGAAGAATTTAACCAAGGACATTCGGAGCCGTTTGGTGAAAAGACTTTTAGTGACGAGCCTGGTCTGACAAAAAAAATGGGTGGGGAAAACCTGAACAATAAAAAGACACCACCAGTACCAGGGAACCCTAACATGATAGAATCGGAATTGGTAAGGCTGTCAACAGCTGATATGAAAACACATTTGAATAACAATGTTTTTATTGTCGGTGGTGCTGGTACTGGTAAATCACGATTTTTTATAAAGCCAAACGTATTACAGATGAACTGCTCTTACATAGTAACAGACCCTTCCGGAGAGCTTCTGAAATCAATGCATAACGTATTGGTTGAGAATGGGTATAAGATAAAAGTATTTAACTTGGTCGATATGTCTCATTCAAATAAGTACAATCCATTCCGATACGTCAGGAGCGAAACAGATGTCAGTATTCTGGTGGACTGTTTTATTTCAAACACAACAGGTCCGGACCAAAAAAGCGGCGACCCGTTCTGGGATAAATCGGAAAAGGCTTTGCTCTCAGCGCTGGTATTTTATCTTGTTGATATTGCTGATGCAGAGTTTAGGAAGTTCTCAACCATTTTGTGGATGGTACAGTTGGCACAGATGGATGAAAACGGCCGGCCAGGGCAAAAGCCATCGTCTGAATTTGGCTTCTCTATAGATATGCCGCTTGATGAATTGTTTGATGGAACAAAAAAAATCGGTAAAAAAACGATTACAGATAAAAAGACAGGAAAGAAACAGACGGTGCTGGATGCTGTGGAAGTTACGGACCAAAAAGAAATTGGAAGGCTGCGTGATAAAATAGAGACTTCACTTTGCCTCACCAACTATAAGACGTTCAAACTTGGTGGAACAAAAACGTTGAAATCCATCTTGATTTCAGCTGCTGTTAGACTGAACCCATTCAGCATTCCGGCAATCCAGAATCTGACAGATGATGATAACGTGGAACTGGAGAAGGTGGGCGATGAATTGACGTGCTTTTTTGCAATCATTCCGCAGACGAACAGCACATTTAACTTCTTGATTTCCATGCTGTTCTCTCAGATGTTTGAATCTTTATATTATAAGGGTGCCACAATACCGAATAGCCGGCTTCCATATCATGTAAGGTTCCTGCTCGATGAGTTCGCCAACATCGGCAAGATTCCGGAATTCCCACAGAAGATTTCCACTTGCCGAAAATATAATATATCAACAACGATTGTCCTGCAGTCTATTGCACAGATAAAAATGCTGTATAAGGATGACTATGAGACAATCATCGGTAACTGTGACACCGCAATCTGCCTTGGTACAAATGAGCAGACTACGGCAGATTATTTCAGTAAAAAACTTGGAAAAGGTACCATCACGTCGAGAAGTAAATCCACGCCCGTGGGCAAGAGCGGAGGCAATCTATCGTTTAACCAAACAGGACGTGAATTGATGCTTCCAGATGAGATAATGACCATGCCGTTTGACAAATGTATTGTCATGATGCGAGGAATCGACCCATTTTATGATAGTAAATATCCACTGGAAAAGCATCCACAGTTTATGAAAACAGGTGATGGGGATGAAGAAAACTTTTATTTCCTGGAGCAGGACGAAGAGTTTTCGTGCGTTGATAAGTCAGTAGAATATGAGGAGATAGCCGAGCAGGAAGAAAATAATGATACAGTAAGCGAAAAGTACCAGCCTAAAACACTGGAAGAAGTGCTGGACGGAATTCTGGTCAACTATCCGGAAGAAGATGGATATTATCTGATTAAGGATGCAGATAATAACAAAACAAGGAATTCAATGATTACAAAGTACAGTGAATTGCTGGAAGACACAATCCAGATGTCTATGGGTAACGACGAAACAACGATATTGTTTGACGGAAAAAATATGGATATTGCTCTTGCAAAAGGTCTGATAAACAGGGCTTTTGAGCAACACGACGGGGAATTTGAGGATTTAGTCGTTGCCTGCAACGGAATCAGTGATGGACATGTGTGCTGGTTCGGCGCAAAGAATGACCAGTGTAATATCGTTAAAGTAGCAGAACGATTACAGTTGTCAATATCCAAGAAAAAACGAGGAAACATATCCAGGCAGGATTTATATAAAGTTAATGATATCCTGTCAGAAGATAAATTTGAAGAATTAAAAAAAGGATGTAAAAATGGTGCTCATTGTATGGCTTCACAAAAAAATAACGATGTAGATTTTGATGATTATGATGATGATAATGATTGACATTGCTGGTTAGAAAGGACACCGCGTATAAAATACGCGGTGTCCTTTCTTTTTGCAAAAAAAAGCATTTTTACTCCGTTCGAAAAATGAAAAATTCGGCATATTGAAGGCAAACCGCAAAAATAAAAAAAAGGAGAGAAAGATATGCAACATATTGAAATAACAGAGCATGACTTTGATGCCTTAATGGATAAACTGGAAAAAATTGAAATGGAAAACGATGGATATATTCCGTCAGAGGAAGACGTTTTTGATTATATTGAAAAAAATCCAGAAAGATATTACCTGTATTTGCTTTGGTATAGCGAACATAAGCCGAAGCCTCAGACAGAGGAAGAAAAAAAGATTTTAAAAAAAATTACAAAGATAACTAATCAGACAATCAAGATTTTATAAGGAGGGAATAAAAAATGAGATATTTATATCTGGCGGAGAAGCCATCTGCTATGAAATCGGTGAAGGCTGCTTATAATGCAAGCAATAAGCCGCTCGGCGATATTGATTTTTTCGCTCTCGCCGGACATATCTGCCGTTTATGTGAACCAAAAGAATATGAAGACTGGGATGTAAAATGGGCAGACCGAAAGCTGCCAATGATTCCGAATCCGTTTAGGGTTGGAATCTTGACAGATAACAAAGTAAAAGACTTAAAAGAACAGCTAAAAAAAGTTAAATACGATGCAATCATTGTCGGCACCGATAGTGATGTGGAAGGTAACGGAATCTATGACCTGATTGAAACTTACCTTGGGCTGCAGAATTATAAGACTTACCGATTTTTTGAATCTGACCTGACGCCGGCTGGAATCATGAAATCAATGAATAACCTGACAGATTATCATACAAATCCACGTGATGTAGGAATGACACAGTCTTTTAGAATCCGAAGCCGGTTCGACTGGCTGATTGGTTTTAATATGACTGTCGCATATACAGTGAAATCAGGTTTTTTGATGAAGGTTGGACGAGTTAAGGCGCCAACATTAAAACTCGTGTATGACAACTGTAAGGCAATTGACGGATTTAGCTCTAAGACGGCATATCAGCCGGCAATCGTAACAGAAAACCCGGAAGTTACCGCATATATGATTGACGATGAAGGCAAGGCAATGTCTTATGCTGATAAAAATGAAGCCCAGAAAGTTCTGACTACATTAAGCGGTGAAGCGGAGGTGCTGAATTTTGAAAAAACAGCAAAGAAAACGCAGCCGGACCAGTTATATAAATTAACCGACATCCAGGTCGAAGCCGGTTCTAAGTATGGATATACCCCGGAAAAGACTCTGGAGCTGATTCAGTCTCTGTATGAAAGACATAAGCTTATTTCATATCCAAGAACTGATGGAAGGTATGTGTCTACCGAAAAATCAAAAGACTTTGCCAGATTACTGAAAGCGGTAGAGGCTATGCCGAGTCTTTCTGCAGCAGTAAAAACGGTTACTCCGGAAGCAATCGCTGCTGCACAGGGGAATAAACGATTTGTGAATGATGTTGAAGTGCAGAAATCCTCGCATGATGCGCTTATCCCGACAGGCGATACAGCAGCACTCGGTAATTTAACAATGGACGAAATGCATATCTGTGAAATGATTTTCAAAAGATTTCTTGCAATATTCTTCCCTCCATTGGAAGAAGAGAAAACAAAAGCAGTGCTGACTGACAACAATATTAAGTTTTCCTGCACCGGCTCCAAAGTTGTGAATCCTGGCTTTACAGTCCTTACATCAAAGCCAAAGGAAGCACCGCTTCCAGACCTTAAAAAAGGGCAGAAATTAAAAGAAAAAGAAAAATCCCTGCACGAAATCATAAGCAAGCCGCCTGCGCGCTTTACACAGGCAACACTTATCAAAGCGATGGAGAATGTCCAGAAATACATGGCGGCTGATGAGACAGAGCTAAAGAAAGCAATGAAAAAAGCCGGAGGTATTGGCCAGCCGTCATCCAGAGCCGCAATTATTTCAGAACTGGTTTCTACTGGATATATTGATGACGTAAAGTCTGGGAAAGGAAAGGGCCTCCATATTACAGATTCCGGTAAACGTTACATAGAGAATCTTGGCAGCAGTTCTATTGTAAGCCCCGAACTTTCTGCACAGTGGGAAGTATATATGAATGATATACGTGAAGGCACCAAGACATATGATGAAGTCTATGAAAAGGTCATTGATTATGTATATCAGGCTTTAAAAGAACTGGAAGGGATGGAAATCCAGAAAGTGACTGCAGGAAACAGAAAAGAGGTCGGCAAATGCCCGAAATGCGGAGAACCAGTCGTTGCCCTGCCAAAAGGATACGGCTGCAGCGGTTATCCTGACTGTGATTTTTCCGTATTTAAACGTGTTGCAGGAACAGACCTTACAGATAGGGATATGGCGGATATGTTGAACGGAAAGGCTACGAGAGTTATGAGTTTCAAGAAGAAAGATGGGAGCACTTTCTCTGCCGCGTTAATACTAAATAAAGAACATAAAATTACATGGGCTCCATTTGAAAGTAAGACAGACTTGACGTGTCCAAAGTGTGGAAAGCCTCTGGTTAAGACTCCTATGTCTTATAAATGTGATGACGACGAGTGCGGCTTCATATTCTGGACAAAAATCTGTGGAAAAACATTGACAGATACACAGGTGAAAAAATTACTTTCCGGGCAGTCTACCGGAGCAATCAAAGGATTTAAGAAAAAAGATGGTACATCCTTTAATGCCAGTCTGATAATGAAAGATGGAAAACTGGAATGGGAACATAGCATTGCAAAAGATACCGGTCTCAAGTGTCCGAAATGCGGAAAGCCAATTGTTGCAACAGACAAGGCTTTCTCCTGCGCAGATAAAAAAGACGGTAAGTGCGATTTTCAGATTTGGAGAATGCTTCCAGGCGATAAGGTCGTATTGACAGAAAAAGATATGAAGGATTTGCTTGAAAAGAAAAAGACAGGCCTCAAAAAGGATTTGAAAAGTAAAGGTGGAAACACATTTAATGCCTATATAACCTTAAAAGACGATTTTACAAGAGGTATGGAATTCGCAGACACAGAGAGAAAAAAGAAACCGCAAAAATAATATCATCGAAAAAAAATTCAGCATACTGGTTTTGCAGAAAGGACAGGAAAGGAGCATATCATCAATGATTCCAGTAAGAGGTAGGATTGTCGATTTTTTAATAGACCGTTGTAGTGACGGGTATGCTGAATTTTTATTTAAAAGTGATTACGATAAAGACTGCCCGCGATTTGAAGCGTTGTGCGCCGGAAAAATCCCGGATGTTGTCCCAGGTGTCCCGATTACTACAGAATTTGCAGCAGATAATATGGACAAGATTTTGAAGATAGATTTTCGTGAATTGAAGATTGAAAAAATTACAAAATATGTAAAAGAAAAATACATGAACCGAGTCGCATATACGTGTATTAATTATAACGACGAAGAATACGCAAAAACGCTATTGGTGAAGGTGAAAGGAATATCAAGTAAAACTGCAAACCGAATACTGGATGCTGTTGATGGTGACATAAGCAGGCTTTCTGATGTGTGGAATGACAAGGAATTCTGGAAAGGACTGAAGGGCTCAAAGCGTTACTTGTCTGAACTTAAAGAGACAGTGGGAGCGATGATGGAAAAAGACCATCTCGTAAAAAAGTATCAAAAGTATGGAATCGGGTATCCGCAAATAGATATGCTGACTGCATGGTATGGGCTGGAAGCAGAAGAAAAGTTGTGTCAGAACCCTTATGCTGTCTTGCAAAAAATGGAACTGGATTTTCAGGTCGCAGATAATTTTGCAAAGGACCTCGGCTTTGGATATTTGTCTACAGAACGGGTCAGGTCAATGATATATCAGGTATTGGTAAATAACGAACAGTCTGGAAACACAGCAATCAAATTGAAAGATTTTTATATCAATTGCGCGAGGCTTCATCGATATTCAGCATGGAAGGATTATGTTGTGTCTCCATATTACATTTTGGCGACTCTTGTAGATATGAAGAGCGTGTATTGTGAAAATGGCATGCTTGGGTTTATCCGGACAATGGATAAGGAGGCCGATATCGCGTTCCAGATTAGCAGGTTGATGCAGATAAATACCGAGATGGGAACAAAGGAAGATGTATTTGAATCTATCAAAGATAAATACAATAAAGAACAGCTCGAATTTCTGAAAAGTTTTGATAAAAACAGTGTTGTTTTGCTCCTTGGACGAGGCGGAACCGGGAAAACGCATACAATCTGTGGCGCTATTGACCTTTTTAAAAAAAGATACCCAGACGAAGAGATACGGCTATGCGCACCAACTGCACGTGCAGCAGGTGTGCTGAAAGAGCATTCAGGGCATGAGTCTTCAACAATACATATAATGCTTGAGTTGAATCCATATATGCCGGATGATGCCGGTAAGAATGAAGAAAACCCATTAAATGAAAAACTTATTATAGTTGATGAAATGTCGATGGTAGATACAGACCTGATATATCATCTTTTGAAAGCTGTCAAATCAGGTGCAAAACTGATTCTAAGCGGAGACCCTGACCAGCTTGAAAGTGTTGGATGCGGTGCAGTTTTAAGAGATATGATTGATTCAGACGTTATACCAAAGGTGAAACTCAAAAAAATCATGCGTCAGGGAGAAGGCTCAGCGGTTATTGATAACTGCGGGAAAGTGCTTGCTGGCAAGAGCAATTTCATTGAAAATGAATCATTTGTGGTAAGAACATGTAAGTCGGAAGAGGAAGCCAGGGCCTATTTAAAATCACGGTATCACGGCGACCCTCACAATACGCAGATTTTATCCACGACCAAAAAGGGCGTGGTCGGTACGATGGCTTTAAATAAAGAATTTGAGGATGTGGAGCAACCCGGTATCTGGTTTCACGGAGACCATTTTAAGATTGGAGACAAGGTTGTTTTTACAAAAAATAATTACGATTCCGGGTATTGTAATGGTGATATTGGATTTATTGAAACGCTGACAAATCCAGTTAAAGTCAGGATGCAGGGTGAAGATAAAGTAATAGATATAAACAAAGATGATGCGGTGGACATGGAACACGCAGATGCGATTACCATCCATAAGAGCCAGGGAAGCGAATATAATGATATTTATATTATGCTCCCGGACAAGCCGGTTTCATTGTTAACAAGGAATATGGTGAATACAGCGATTTCCAGGGCGCGCAAGAGCGTTGTTCTTATAGTGGTTAATGACGCTTTACAGACTGCAGCAAGTAATCGTTTTAAGAGGAACAGGATAACAAGATTAAAAGAAAAATTAAAAAACATGGGGGAAATAATATGTCCAGAGGAAGAAAAAAAAGCAGAAAAGTGATTAATCCATTGGTAGAGCATATAGCTGATTATTCAGACATGGAGTTTGTTGATAATGAGAGCGGAGAGGCTCTTATTGCATCTCATGCGCAGGCAAAGATTGATAAAAAGTGCGAAGACGAAACGGACCGCATGTGGATGTATAAAGATAACAGAGATGATGAGATTGTTGATGAAGATGAATCCACAGAAGACGACCTCTGGAGTGACGAAGATAAGAAAGAAAAAGAAAGAAAAAAATCAGAAAAAAGAACTGCACAGGTAGCTGCAGCGGAGGAAAAAGTAAAACAATATATGGATGCGGCTGTATGGTTTAAAGATATAAGTGAAAGAGGGGAGATGACAGAAAAGGAACAAAGATATGTTGAACTTATGATAATTGAATTGTCGAAATTCTATTTTTCAAATCTGGACACGCTGCATCCAAGCTCAAAATGCAGAGAGTCAATTTGTAAGATTTTCGAAGACATAAGGAGGACAGGGATGTGTTGAGAATATTAAAATCGTTGCTTGCTGAGTCTTCTTATTTCTTTGAAAAATATTTTGGTGCAACGTCAATCGCATGGTCTGTTATTTTTGTCGCTTTTTGTTCGGCAGTGATTATCGGGTCAACTGTGAAGGGACTATTTTGGGTAATAGAGATAAAAAAGAATAAAAAAAAGACGGAAGCAGCAAAAGTAAATTTATTCTTTCCGGTGTATATTGGAATCATGTTGTTAATCACGTATTTTATAAATTATCTTGTTAATACAGCGTATACATGGAACAGTAAGCTACAGCGCGTGATGTCGAATTTTGAATACGTGCTGTCATTTAAAACAAACCGCCATGCGTTTTTATTTGCATTAAATTTGCCAGACAATGTACAGAATAAAAAATCATTGTTTAAAATGGCGCTGTATTTAAACGATAAGCAGTGGGATTCTGTTTTTAATAATACAGGAGAAGGTGCATGGTATTTCGAAAAAGTAAAAAAAGCCATTTTTGAAATTTTACATGTAGGAGACTGTCATTTAATGTTAAGCCCATTGCAGCAAGGATGGTTGGCGTATCTTCCAATTGCAGGGATGCTAATTGTGTTGTTTATCTTTCTATTGAAAAGAAATTGGGCAAATACTTTAGTTTCTGCTGTTGCTTGCATTTCAGGACTGTTCGTGAATATGGGCGCAAGTATTTTTATGCTAAGCGCAATGTGCTTTGGAGTGATATGGGCTATAGCGCTAGATACAGCAATGAAACAAAGTATTTACGAAGGGCGAAAATCCCTGGCTGACAAAAAGCCGTCCGTGGGTCAAAGGTTCAGGTCTTAACTTCGCACGCGGGTCTGAATCCCCATTCGTGCATTACACTCAGCCTTGCGGCTTCGTTTGTCAGTCTCTGCGAGGCTTGGGAACGAGCCGGAACGGCGAGATATCAATTTTAATCTCTGCACTCAGCCTTACGGCTTCGCTTGTCAGCGGCAAAAACCGCTTGGTAACGACTCCGACGAAGCCGGCGAGTTATCGAGATAGCAAAAACGAAAAAAATAAGGAAGGAGAGAGATGAGGACGAAGTCTTATCTTTCTCTTTTTTTTGCGCACAGAATGCATTCGTTTTTTAAAAAATTTAGCATATTAGAATAAGCGGTAATTAATTCCTGTTTCTGAAATAGCAACAGGGACAACCACAAAATGCAAAAAAAAGAAAAAGCAAAGGCAAGGAGGAAAGGAAATTGACAAAATACAGTGATTTGCCAGAAGCAAAATCTGCACTCATTGCTGATAAAGAAATTATACAGACTTTATTTCGTTCAGGCTATGAATACCTGATTTTGAATCTATACGATGAGGTCTACACGACTCCGGAGATATACGACTATTTTGCGAAGAACCTGGATTTAGACAGTCTAAAGATATTCAGGGGCGAAATCAAAAGAGCAGAGCTTATAACGAGTAAGATAGTTCTCCGAAGTATTATCGGAAATGATGAAATATTATCGGAAGATGAAGCATATGCAATACTTTATGCAATGACAAATAAAATTGATGTGATTTTGGATGACCCGAGAAAATACGAGATGTTCAAAGGTCGTAATATCCATACACTAAGGCTGTCGGAGATTATTGCAGCAGCAAAAAATTCAGATTAAGGGAGGTGAAAAGGATGTTGCCAAAAGAAGAATATATAAGCTTATTGGCCAATCTGTTTCAGAGAGGTTTATGTCTGGATATGATAGATATAGACGGAAAACAGGATTCCCCAGATATATCAGACGAGGAAAGGATTAGCTTTAAAGCGGCAGATGAGGCTTTAAGCAGAGTTGACCTGGATGAACTTTTTGATAATGCGGAAATTTTAGAAATTCCAGATAAGTATCCGGAATTTTATGAATATCTGCGAGAACTTCAGCTTGAGAGACAAGAAGATGGACATGGTGAAAGAACCATTGAGGATGTCTCTGCAGATGAAGAGGTAGAAGAGGGCGAAGAGGAGCCAGGACCGGAAGAGCCACAGGGGCTTTCAACGAAAGACCGAGTTTTAAAGAATATCGTAGATGGAGAACATACCGGAAACCAGAGAGACAGTGAGAAATACCGAAAAGGTGACGAGATGCGGGCTCGTCTTGACGAAGAACGCCGTGAAGCATTGTCTCGTGCTGCGGAACAGGAGCGATATGATAATGAACATCGTATGTCTCTGGAATCCAAACTTGAAGACGAACGTGGAGAGGCCATAGCCAGGGCTGAAGAACAGCAACGGCAAAGAGAAGCTTTAAGGCAAAAGGAACTGGCTGAGAGACCTGAAACAACTGTTAATATTACAAGTATACACGATAAGAGTAAAAGTGCAGATGGTGTTACAAATGTGGTGAAAGGTAATATTCCAGACGAATCGACAAAACACAATGAGAGTAAAACTCAGTATTATGAACCAGATACGTTTAACGAAGAACGGGAAATCCATGACCGGCAAGAATCCGCCCATGAGTCAAATACTTCAATTTTAACTTCTCACGAGGGGTTGAATCCACGTTCAGCGTCTGGGTACGAGCGCGAAGCTCGAACTATCAATAAGCCGTCTGATTTGTATCAGCAGATGCAGACCAAGGACAATGACACATTATCAGATGCACAAGACAGGTCGCATAAGTATGATAAGAGAGATGAAAGGCCGGAGCCTGAAAAGAAAGATAATAACAGGTCTGCGACAAATGAGTATTCTTCTCGTATCACAAATGACTATGCGGAAAAAGATTCCCATATTACAGAAGACATAAATAGAACTGGTCCTCAAGTATTTGAACCAAAGCGGGAAAATGTAGAACAAATATCTGGTCATGAAGAACTTAACACGAAAAGCGCTCAGGATGTAAGTCATGTTGTAAAAGGAGATACTTATTCTGATTTTTTTGAACAGGACAGACCCGAGGTAAGGGATGAAAGAAATCGTGCAGACGTTCATAACGAATCAAGGTGCCAGTCATCGCGGGGAATCCGTGAGGGTTCGGTGGGTGCTGGCATACTTGACAGGAAGAAGGCTGAGGATACGGCTCAATATCATTCAGAGGCAGGCTCAGAAGCGGCAGTAGATAATACAAGAAGGACTGAATCGGAAAACAAATATATATCTGATTCGTATGAAAAGTCTGGACAAAGAGATACCGGTGAAACTTATAAGCGCCATCAATATGACGAAGGTTATGGTGGTACTGATAAGGAAAACCGTTTATATGAAGCTGAGAATAGCCATACAAATCGCAATACTGAAAGGGTTGGGCCAAATCAAGGCAGTGAATATAACGAAGGTTTTATATACAAGAAGGATGCCGGTATAAACAAACACACGGAGTCAGAGGGCTCTATTGTAGAAAAACGCAGAGAGCATGACACAGAAGATTATAGAAGCACACAGGGATTCGATAAGCCTAATAGCAGTGAACCGTATAAAGCGAGCAGCATTCCTCAGCATGAAAAGGAATCAGTATATGACGGGAATGCCATCAGTAATCCAGACTCAGGAAACGCATCAAATGGAACCGCACAATATAAAAGAGAAGCATCAGAAAGTAAAAAATACATTAATGATTCATATGAGCAGGCTGGACAACGGGAATCTGCTGATATTCAATCTCACAAGGGTACCGGTGAGGATACATACGCATCGTTTAAACCCAAGACATATGATTCGGTGAACTTGCGTTCACCTTCACCAGACGTGGACGGGGTTTCTAGCTCCACGTACACGTCTGGTGACCTCCAGACCGACGGGCAACCGAAGGTTAACCGCGGTTTCCCGTCCATCGATGATGCTACTAAGAATGAAGACCAATCTTCGTCATTCGTAGCACGGAATGAAAGAAGAACCTATGACGCCACAGCGAATAGTACAGACAGCATCGCCAGAAAAGAAAATGGAGATTCACACTCTGTCTTAAACTCTGGCGCAGATAAACGTCCGTCTGCTGAACCGGCTTCAGAAAATGCAAAAAGATATGTAGGCAGTTCATATGAAATGGCTGGACAGAAAGAAGCCGAGCGTAAAGACCGTGGTTATGAAAATCTGGAAAGACAGGGGCTTGTGGATAAGCCTACAGGAAGTGTGCAGCCACCATTCTCTGACGGAATTGGAGAAGTAGAAAAAAAATATGAAAAGAGTAGTACAAGAGAAATTAGTGCATCAGAGGTGACATCTAGGCGTCAATCTGCAGTAGATGATTTATCTAAAAGTGAAAGGTTCCAGGCCGATAACATTGTCCGAAGACCAATCTCTCAGATGCCAGATTCACATACTGCCTCGAATCAATATCCAGGACTAGATGGGGACAGTCACCAGCCTTCCGAAGCAAAAGCAATGGTGTATGACCGGCAGCAAGATGTAGGTAACCATCGGGATGAAAAGCCTGGAGCGAGTGTTGTTGAAGAGGTTCTCAGGAATAGGGCTGCTAATCAAGAAAATCAAGATGCGGATAGGCCGTCTGGCGGCATCACTGAACGAAAGCAGACATATAGCAGGGATTCATATGAATCTTCAGGACAGGCCCCAGTAGATGAGAAGAGGAAAGAACCATACGGCCAAGGAGAGACCTATAGCTACGTTGGCAGAAAGGATGGACAGGCTGACAGAAAAGTCGCCGAAAACCGTGTCTTAAAGTCTGATAAAACTGATGTGGTGTATCCACAAAAGAGAAGTTCTTCGGTTGCGAGTGAAAGTAAAAATGGCCTTCAATCTATCAAAAAAAAGGACGAAACGAAAGTTATTGAAATCCCAGTACCGTCAGGCTCAGGCCAGACGCATACTGTACGAGGTGCTGTTGCCGGAGCTGCAGCTGTAACTGCAGTAGCAGCCGCGTTAGCGGCAAGAGAAGCTGCAAAGGCCACCTCTGATGCCGCAAAGACTGCTACAGACAAAGCGGAAGGTATGGTGATGCTGAAAGATACATCAATCATGTCGGCTAGCGAACTTGCTGCATATGCCAGTGCAGTGAACAGTGCGCAGGCAGCAACGCAGATAAGCGGAAAACAAATTGCCGATTCCTATGCTTTGGCAGGTCAGGCTGATGCAGAAACGATAAAGATGAATGTAGAGCAGGCCCTTGCAAATGCGAGAGAGATAGCAGCGGGGACTCGCTCCGGATTGAACGTTCCAGGTGCTATATCTGGCCCAGTGGGGCCAGCCTCATCTGGTGCAACACAGAATTTTAATATAACGAGACCGTCTATACATACACTGGGAATTCCAGGCGTCGTAAAGAACTCAAATTTCACAGACGTTGGGATGTTTGTCCTAAAAGAAGGAAATCAGGTAACTATATCCAGAAATGGAAAATCAAAAAGATACACAGTCCGTTCTGACGGGACTATCAGAATAGATGGAATTGTATTGAACGTATATTCAGTAGACAAAGACAGAGCTTTTGTTGGTTGGAAAAACGCGGCTGTATATGGCGGCAAGATTTATACGGCTACAGGCACTGTCCTTGATATAAGTACGGATGGAAGCATAGGAACGACCAAAACGTTGGCTGGCCTGGAATTCCATATTAAAAGAGATGTTAAGGTCAATGCAAGACAAATGACAATGGCGATGACAATAGCCCCGGCATTAAACCAGCCTATTACAGACGCAGATTTTGTGAAAGTTGGAGATAAGTTTATATCAAACAAAGTAACAGAATCGTATAGTGGACTTTTATACCAGAAAGCATTAAACAAAGGCAAAGTCTCTCAACTTATTTTTAAACAAAAAATGGCAATGCATTCAGTCTTTCGAGCACAGCTGCTTGCAGGTGCAGCAGCTAATATGAAGTCGATTGATTTGAAATTAGACCTAAATACGCTGGTTGCAAATTACGATAAAATATTGACATCAATCAGTGGAAACAGCAAGCAGTTTTATCAAATGAATGTGTTTTTGGAAACACGCTATTTGAGCGATATTGAACGTCAATATCTGTTTGACGCAAAGGCAAAACTTAAACACCTTGGTCTTACTGAGAATACAGATACATTAAAAGAACTTCTGGCTGGCGGCGGATTGTCTCCAGAAGCAGCAAGTGCAATAACGGATTATCTGAATGTATATGAAAATACAAGAGAAAAAATTATACGAAAGGGTGTGCTCGGGGACCAGAGCGTAGGCGATTTCAAAGTAGAAAGAGCGTTTTATGCTGCTGCGCTGCCATATGTGCTTCAGGCAAGGGGGCTTCCATCAGATAAAAAGGCGTTAAAAAAATTATTAAAAGCAGGAACAACTTCAAAAGAAACGAAAGAGTTGATAAGAAATGTATTTAAACTGCAAAGAAGGATGTTTTTGCTTAATTTGACAGAAACAACATTAACGGCATATGCCAAAGGTGCTGTCAAAGCGGTTAAAAATGGATACCGAAAAATAAAATCATTGGCTAATAGATATATGGGCGATGATTATACGATGCGAGGACTCCTCATGATGGAGTCAATCATTGTTGGCTCTGCTATGAAAGCGTATCGTACATCAAGAAAAATAAAATGGATGAGAGAGAACGCTGGAAGGTTGCTAAATTCCTCAATCAGGCTTGGAAAGTCAATAGGGAATGCTGCGGTCGCAGGATATAGAGGTGCAAAAGCCGGTATTCATGCAGTTCATATGGGCGGAAGAGCGGCGAGAAAAGGCTTCCAGTATCTTAGAAAAAACGGACTTAAAAAAACGCTAAAAAAAGGTGTAAAAAAATTACGGATGAAAGGCACGAAAGTTGTCAGAAAAGGCGTTTTAAAAGTTGCCAAAGTAGCGCAAAAGGCCGCGATTAAAGCAATCCAGGCTGCGATAAAGTTGATACAGACATTGATTTCAGCATTAGTAGCAGCATTAGGGCCTATAATCATAGCATTGATTATTGTATTGGCAATCATCCTTTGCATTATTTCATATGTGAAGAACGCAGGAAATGAAGTCTATTATGATGCAGGCGATGAAGACACTACTGAAGTTTTACAAGAAATGGTTGACGTCTTAACCTTGTGTCACAATTCGTTCAGAAGTGAATTATCGAATCATTTTGGTGGAACGTCAAGCACAGGCTCGGCGTCTGGTACAGATGGCTCAACGATGAATGCACCACAGCTACAAAAGGGTGATAGTTCTAAGGTTCAGGGGTTATATGATGTGACTGAGGGGACCTGGTGGAATTATGAGTTTACATACCAATATATTCATGGTAATTGGGCTTCCGGAACACGGCAACAGGCGTTGGATAACAAGGTAACAGTTGAAGGCAATGGAAATTACGCTGTCGTCGACCAGAACGGAACAAAGATGTATATGGCGGCTTTTGGCTCGTATTGGGGAAAAGTAGGAGATGTCCTTAAAGTGGAATTTAATAACGAATTCACAATAGGCAGTCAGCCTGCATCCAATACTATGTACATTATTATTGCGGATGAAAAGGCTTGGAAAGATACTGGTTATCCAGCAGAGCAAGAAGGAATATATGGACATCACTTAGGAAGCCACCGAGATTTTGCAGAATTTATTGGTTATGGCTCTAAACCTGCAGGATTGAATGGAAATGGATTGATTCCTACTACTGCAACAAATATGGGAAGCATCCTGGATGGGACATTTGATTCATCAACGATTGGCACTGGGGCAGCTGCTTCGTCGGTAAGCGTAAATGCCGATATCCTGTATCGTCAGGAAATAGACCAGGATGTTTATCGTGATATTTTAAATAGGGATAAAAACATATACTACACTTTTCCGGAAGAGCAAAAAGTACCAGATGGTATTACCCCAACACCTACTCCGGAAGGATATGTAAAAGCAGATGCAAAAGGTGAAGTGTATGGATTCTATAATAATAATCAAGAGCTGATTTCTATGGTAATGGCTATGTTTGATTTTGAGGCAAGTTCTAGTACTTCAACAAAAAGCACAATCATTAGCAAAAAAGATGCTTCCGGCTTTGACGAGGCAAAAACAAACGACACATATCAAAAAGGTATGACGGATAAAGAAGTTGATGATAAATGGAAGCTGATAGAATACCTGAATGAAAAAGGCTTAGACCTGACAAATTACAAAGCAGGCGGCTATGATGATTTGAGATATTCGGCTTTGATTGGTCTTTTTAATGCTTCACATATTATCACGGGAACAGCCGTTAAGCAGTACCATGCAGGCCCAGACGGAACAATCAATCCAGTATATAACGATGATGGAAGGATTGTTGGTCAAAATAATACCGATGGTATGTCTTATCAAGTGCCGGTTATGGAAACGAAGACAAGACAAGTCAGAAACGAACACGGAGATATCCAAATCGAATACTACACCGGATATAAAACGGACTCGGATGGAAACATCGTTTATGAAACAAAGTATGCACCGTGTCCGGGCCATACAAAGTACAGTGGAGCAGTTATTACCCTGCATTTTGATAGTCTGTTAAATCTTGATGACTGGTGGGAGAAAAACATCTATGGAGTAGATGATTTTGATAAGGAAAACCCTAACTATGAAAGCAGTGACGCAAGTGCAGATACATATAGAGCTAAAGAGAATACGCTAAAACGTACAATCCAGTATATTAAAAAGCCGGATTATTATAAGAGTCTGAGTGGAACATGCTCAGAAGGAGAAAACTCTACCACAGACAGTTTCAATCCTGGAACGTGGGATGGAGACCAAGCAAAAGTTGCTAAAGAAGTATATGAATTCCTGACAACAAAAATGTCGAGAAAATTAACCTCTGAACAGGCAATGGGAGTATTGGTAAATATCTATAGAGAATGCTCATTCAATTATACAGAAGAAGAAACTGGCGGTACTGGATATGGCTTAACTCAATGGTCGTTTGGACGCAGAACAAAACTTGTTCAATGGTGTAACGCAAATGGATATCAGTACAATACGCTTGAAGGCCAGCTAAAACGTTTGGAATGCGAATTTACGGAAGATACGAGTGATTGGTCCCCGAGCGGAGTAGAAGGATTCTATGCATGTACGACTGCAAGAGAAGCAGGCGAATTCTTTATTACGAATTACGAAAGGCCTGGTGCACAATATAAAGCGCAGCGTTTAGCCGAGATGGATTCAGATATCGCTACTATTCAGGCAATGTTACAGTCGTAATATTGTGTATGTTCGACGCGT
Organism: Blautia sp. BCRC 81119; assembly: GCF_003184505.1. Taxonomy (NCBI): domain Bacteria; kingdom Bacillati; phylum Bacillota; class Clostridia; order Lachnospirales; family Lachnospiraceae; genus Blautia; species Blautia sp. BCRC 81119. The sequence continues at coordinate 52,428 of NZ_QJHD01000005.1, forward strand.
GATTGTGGTACGGGCGGAGCACTCCGCCCGTCATTGCGTCAGGCAAGGAAACCGCAAGCTGTGTTTGTAAGCGGTAGGAGGATGATAAAATTGAGAAAACAACAAAAACAAAATAAACATAGAGAACGCTTAATTGCGGGAGTCGTGGCCATAATCCTTGTTTTAGCACTTATACTCACAAGTATTGCCGCGTCTCGCGTACCGGTTTATGCGGCTGGGGCCTCTACTACAGGAACTTCAACCGTCAAATCAAAAGCAAATAAATCCGGGCAAAAAAAAGCGACCCCAACACCAACGACAATGCCAAAAAAAGAAAAAAAAGCATTGGAAAAAATAATGAAAGGATTATCTACGTTTCATTATAAAGCATACGAATGGGCGGGATTAACCGTCGGAGGCATGCCGTTCGCTTTGGCGGAGGGGATTTATAATATATCTGATTTAAATACTGATGGAACAAAAACGCCAATATTTTGGAAAAATGAAGATACAGAATCAGAAATGAAAGATTTTTACTCTTCTACGAATTGGAATGAATTTGAAGGAATGTATGAAACAGTTGAGCTGAGTAATAGCTGCGAAGCGGTTTTGTCTGATGAGGTTGCGAAGTATGAAGACCTGATGGACAAAGCGGCGGAAGATAATGGTTTTAAAACGTATAAGGAGATATTTAAGGCAATTGCGCAAGCAAGGTTTAATGAGCATAAAGATGAGTATGAAGCCATGAAAAAAGATATAAAAGGAGAGGGCAGCGATAAGTTTGATTTATTTCATATCAATGGTTCATGGCTGGCAGATTCAAGCAACGGAGACGTTACTCCGGTAAGCAGCAAAGCAAATGTCTCGCCAAAAGACGAATATGGAGAAGATGAAAGGCTAAACCTAGCAAATAAGAAAAAAGAGGCTGGAAAATACACAGTGCAGGAATCCATAGATGCCGCGGCAAAGGCCTTTGCGAATATAGTGGAAGAAGCAGTCTATCCATCACCTTATAATACTGATTCATTGATGTGTGTTGTCCAGGGATTTGAATTTGGTGGAAGTTCTAAAGCAATAAAAAATCAATATAATAGGTCGCCACTAAAACTTGATGAAGAAACCGGATTTGTTACATTTACGGACTATTGTAGCAACAAGGCGTCAAGTAGTAAAAACCAATCCGCAGAAAAAGAAGAGGTGGATTATGACTCTATCATTGAGGCTTATGCAAAAGTAATCGCCCATGGTGAAGAAAGAGCTAATGCTGATGATGAAAATGGCAAATATAAATATTCGGACCAGAAGTTTTATCAAAAGGTATTTGAAAATTATAAATGCTCTGGCGGTGGTTCTGGAAACCTGGATATGGGACAATTACCGGATGATATGAAAGAGATACTGAAAAAGTGTATGGCGACATGGGATAGTAAGGTGACAAAAGAAAGGCGTGAGATTATACAGCAGGGAGTTATGCTGTATGGCGTGACGTATTCGATGGACTATGCCAGAACTGACATTGATAATCCAAAGTATCTCGATTGCTCGTCTTTCGTTGGACAAAGTTATTGGAGGGCTGGTGTTCTTGATAAAAGTGCAGCTAGTTGGTGTACCGGAGATTTTTGCGAAGCGGGTAAAGGGTTTAAGCAAATAGATGCTGCTCAATTGATACCAGGTGACTTTGGACAAAAGACATGGACACCTGGAGGTAGCGGTGGCAATGAACATATTGGAATATATCTTGGAACGGTCGATGGTACTATGTACTGGCTTCACTGTACAAGCTGGTCTCCAGAAGCACCAAATACAAAATATGCACCAGGAAAAGGCGTTGTTATAAATGACTATAAAGGTTTTAAAGCGTATGGACAGTACCCAGGACTATGATATGGAGGATAAATGTATGAAATTAAAAAGAATAGTGAGATTTAGTCTGATAATTGGATTTGTTGCCTTATTTTTCATACAATCAACGAATGTATTTGCAAACAGCAATGAAAGTGAAACAAGCGAAGAGGATTTGAATGAAGATGATGAGTTACCAGATACTTTTTATCGTCCTAAATCAACTTTTACTTCTTCTTATGATTATGAAGAATATTGCAAAGAAATGTACCGACATGGATATATGGATGAGAACTATAATTGGACACCAGCGGCTCAAAATTATATTGATAACATGAATGCTGAAACATTAGAAACACTTAATAAAGATGCCAAAGGAACGGTAGAACAGAGGGTTGCAGATGGCGAAATGAAACAAATAGACAATCCGTACATTTCATATGATGAATGGAAAAGGTTATCAGAAGAGAACAGCAAAAATAAAAATAGCAAAAACGAAAGCAACGCTGACACACAAACAGAAAGTGAATCTTCAAGCGAAGGTAATGCTGAGATTTCAGAATCACCGTCTAAAGATGATAATACAATCACAGTAACACCAGAAGAGGAGCAAGCAGAGAAGGAAGACGAAAAACCAAGTTCTCTTGCAAACCGCATAAAACTTGTGTTTATGGTATTATTAGCAGTAGGCATTGCACTTGTTACATATTCTATTTATAAAAAACAATTCTAAAAAAAGGAAAAGAGAGCCAAAAATATACGGCTCTCTTTTTTTTGTATAAAAAAAATAAATCATATAACACTCTGCAATTTTTTCTGCATATTAAAAGAGAACAGGAAATGCACAGCATATATTGCTTAGTTTTGAAATTACAACTGCAGAAAAAAGAGGAGGATAAAAATGGATTTAAAAGCATTTAATACAGCACAGGAAATTATTGCATGTAAAAACCCAATGGTGTCACACTGGGTCATTGCTGTTGATATTGGTTTTTCAGGAGTAAAGGGAATGTCTCCGAATAAAAGGTTTTGCTTTCCGTCTTATGTTAAACAGATTGAAAGCAATCTGATGTCGGTAGATGAAGAGGATATCTATTATAGGGATGAAGAAGGCCTGTATATGATTGGAACAAAAGCACAGGACCTTGTCCGAGCCGATGATACTAACGATACAGGTTCTACGTTTGACAGAAACCGATATTTTACAAAGGAATTCATCATTCTTGCCAGGACGGCTGTAGCTATCGGATTGATGAGCAATGAAGTAAGAGAGGGAGGGCCACAGATTAAGCCATTTATCCAAACTGGACTTCCAGCCGCATACCTGAAAGCAGATGCGCCGAAAATCAAAAGCGCATTCACAGCACAGGGTGTTTATGAGGTAAAAATCGGTACTGGTAGATGGATTCGTTTTGAAAACAATTTAAGAAATAGTGATGTGAGCGTCATGTCTCAGCCAGCCGGAACCTTAAATTCCATTCTGTTCAATGATGAAGGAGAACGACGAGATGAAGCTAAAGAATTGATGGCGGAAAATATCATCATCGCTGATATTGGATTTGGCACGTTTGACCCATACGGAATCATCAATAGGAAGAAGGTTTTGGAGGAATCTATCAACAATCTCGGAATGAAACGAGTATTGGAGACGGCGGCTGAGTATATTTTTAAAGATTATCAGATGGATATCCGTATTCCACAAATGAGGAAATACATGAAAGACGGATATTTCAAGGTGGTTGATATCCGGCAGATGACCAGTAAAAAAATCCCGTTGGACGGATACATTGAAAAGGCGTGCAAGGAAGTGGCAACGCAGGCGGCGAAGAAACTGTATGAAATGGCAGAATATTTCACCGATTACGATGTACTTGTTGTGACTGGTGGAACCGGTGCAGCATGGATTCAATATTTCAGGGAGACGTTATCAGGATTGGAAGATTTGAAGATTATTCCTGGAAACGATGGAAACGAGCTTCCAATTTATTACGCAAACGCAAGGGGATATTATATGTCCGCTTATAGACGATTGAGAAAAGAGAGGACAGGTAAAAGTGAATGATGAAGGTAGAAGTAAAACTGTATTCCTATCATGACATGGACCTGGTTGGCCTGTATAAAACAGGGAAAGTTTCCTTTCCTGAAACAACCAGGCAAGTACTAAATTCTTATGCCCGTGGCGAAGTGTATAAAGTCAAATTATTACACACGAATGATAAAAGGCTCGCCAAGTATCCAAAGACGAGCTTCCGGAAGTATTATCACTATCATGTGGTACTGGATGGAAAGGAAGACTCTGATGCGATTTCCTTGCTGCATAAAATAACACCAGGATACAGAAACAATTTCATTAAAGTCGTACTACGTCAATATCTTTGCGGTGTTTTTCTTGAAGAGTACTGTGTCAATGGGGATACATCGTTTTTCAATGAAATGTCACGAAAATTTCAGGGTGGAAGAGATGAGAAAGAAATAAGACAGACAAAAAAAGAAAGAGATAAATGCACCCAAACAGAACTCAAAAGCCCTGATGTGACGACGAGAACTTTAATAGAATCTGGTAGCGAGTCCGACTTTGTCGGCGAGTTATCAATAGAATCTGGTAACGAATCCGGCAGAGCCGGCGAGTTGACAAAAGCAGCAAGCAGAGGAGCTAAACTAAAAGAAAAACAAAAAAAAGGAATAACAGATGACACGGTTGACACTGATGAACGGAGTTTATGGGACAATGTAAAAGATGAGAATGAATCCAGGTATGTTGAGCTGCCTACAGAAAAGCATGAAGCAGAACCAGCAGATATCGTAAAAAATACTGAACACAAGGCCCTGATAAATGATAAGGCAAAGAGTATTGAGCCTGGCTCCAAAGATAATAACAACAAGATAAAAGAAGATTCATTCGAATTGTCAAACAATAAAACCATGACAACCGCACACACTGACGCACATCCAAATATAGCGAATAGCGTTCAATCCTATAGCGATGAGGATGATTTCGACGAGTTCCTTGACGAAATGACAGAACAATATTAAGGAGATGATTATATGTACAACAGACAGGATGTATTTAAAAAGCATATTCAAAAAAAGGCAGAAGAGTTAAACGACCTTTGTAAAACACTTGGTGTGGTTTCTTTTATGTCTTTTGCCATTAAAGATAACGGGGTTTCTACTGATTATAAAAACTATATTTATGGCAGCACATCAAACGGTATTCGTTTATCAAATGACCAGATACGCGGACATGTAAATGTATCAAATGGATTCCAGACGGTTCCACCTGGTGACAATATTGATGCTGATGATTATATGGATGATATTGATGATAATTAAGGTGAATACAAATGGCAAAAACAAAAATCATAATCATTGCTGAGAAAGGAGCAAACAAATACGAACCTGGAAAGATGCAGGGAATTGGCATCAAAATGTATATACTTAACAATGCGGCCGGTTTGAGTAGCGTGCGAGAGTTAAAAGGGAAGGATGCTGGCCCATGTCATTGTTATATTATTGGCAAAAGTCCGAAATATTGCGAATCCATAGAAAAGACAATCAGAATAAATAAAACAAAATGGAAAATAGTAAAGACCTGCAAAAACGAAGACGAAATCATGAAACTCGAAAATAGGGAGTTTCTAAAGAAGGTTGAAGAGTCTGCAAAATTTAAAAAAAAGACAATGTCAAAATTACAGGAAGAAATCCTCAATATAAAAGCGATAGAACCGGACTTGGATGAAGAAGATATTGCATGTGTAATCATGGCGGCAAACGAAGTGGAAGGAATGAAAATCTTTCCGGCTACCCCAGAGACAAAAATGAAGGCTTTTGAAAAAATGGTTCTAATGTATACGCAGGACGAAGAGGTGACTATGAAAGGAGTGGAGGCATATTTAAGGATTAAAAATGTTTCGTGAAAGAAAAACGACAAAAAAATATATTTATTTGTCATATTGATATGAGACGAAAACATCGTCAAAAGAAGAAGCAATCACGCATCTGTAGATGATGATTTCCGTAACTAAAACTTTATTTTATGTCATCGATGGACGAGGGACCGCAGCCAGGTTTGCCATCAGGGGAGGACTGCCGTAAGCAGCACGACCCTGAACAGCTAGGCTGTCCGTTGGTTCGGAGGTTGCTGGACGTGTACGGGGAGTCAGAAATCCCGTCCACGTCTGGCGAAGGTGAACGTAAGTTCATTTTTGATAGCTCGCACTTCGCGCTCGTAACCAGACTTCAAACGGGAGACTTCCCGTTTTCCGTTAGTCTGGTAACGACTCCGGATTTTGGTCGGGGAGTTATCGATTTATACTGAGAACGAAGGCGTTAAGCCTGAGTTATCACCGAATCATTGTTCAAAATGACAAATAGGAACAGGAGGAGTTAATGGCAAATGCTTAGTAATCTATTAGCTATCATGGCCATAACTATCTACAACCAGATGTACGGGGCAAGTGCAGTGCTGGAACTTATAACTCGGTATAACAAGATAGCGACCGATGTGATGCAGGTTGGAGGGTTTGCCGCTATGGTCTCAACTGTGAAAGGCCTGGCGGTAGGTATTACCGTTTTACTGTATCTCATTGACTTGGCAGGTAAGGTGACCGAAAAGAATTTCAGTATCGAGCAGTTTTTTAAAGCAACACTTCGGTTTGTGGTGTCTTATTTCTTTATTTTATATTCAGATGTAATCACTAATTATCTGATTGAAGCAGGTACAGGAATTACAATTGATACCGTAAAGGATAGTGGATTCGCTTTTTTTACAGATGACCCGGACAATAAAACACTGCTAATTAATGGAATAAAAGATATGAAAGCGATTGAAACATTAGGCTTCGTCATTTCATCAATTATTCCATGGTTATTCTCTATGATAGGAGAAGTCATATTACAGATTGTTCTGATAAGCAGGATTCTGGAATTAGTTGTTATGGTAACTTTCGCTCCGCTTTCTATTTCAGACATATACCGAGAGGGAACCGCAAGTCCAGGAGTCCAATACATGAAGAGGGTCTTAGCACTTAGTCTTCAGGTTATTGTTATCATTTTAATAAATGCAGCGACTCAGGCTATTATTTTTGCAATTATCAACAAAGGTTCAAATGTTACCATTGGACAGACAATAACGGATATTCTCGTAGAAGCAGAATATTCAGAGTCAAAGAATGTTGCGTTGGCTAATGGTTCGGCAAAGTTTACAGTAGATAGCGTAAGAACTTTTATGAAGACATTGACGGGGCAGGATTCTCTTGTAAAAGTAATTGGAGTTCTCCTTGCGCGTCTTGGTCTTATTTGGAATTCAATGCCGTTATGTGAAGAGATAACGGGAGCGAAGTAAAAAAAAGAGGAGGAATACACGATGATTGAAGTACAGGTTCCAAAGGACGTTTCAACATATGAATCACCTTTGATTGGACCATTGACAGCAAGGCAGGCTGTATGCGTAGCAGCCGCTGCTGCAGTTGAATATATTTATTATTTGGTTATAAGCACATTAAAGTTGAACCTAACGATGAATACAATCGTATGTCTTGGAATGGTATTTGCTGTACCTATTTTATATATGGCAATCGGCAAGCCTTATGGGATGAGGCCAGAAACATACATATATTATTACTTCATCCCTTCATTATTGGCACCTAAGGATAGACCTTATGTAACAAAGCCTACATATGAAACAATGCTGGATATCATTGAACATATTGAGCAGGAAAACGAACAGAAGAATGGAAGCAATACTAAAAATAAAAATGGACAGAAACCAAAGAAAAAAACAAATAAAAACAAAAAGGCAAGAAATAAACAGGACATTATGTATGCGTAATACATGTCAAATACAAATTATATGAGGAGGATTTATAGCTAATGGGATTATTCAGTTCAACCAGCAAAACCGCTGGAAAGAATAAAAAGAATACCAAAAAGAAAAGCCCACTGGAAGTACCAAAGACAGCTCAGGATAGCATTCCATATATGGGCGTATACGAAAATGGAATCATTCAGGTAGATGAAAATTCATATTCAAAAGCGTATGTAATTCCAGATATGAATTTTCTTATTGAAGATACAGAAAAGCAGAAGGAAACATTTGGCAACTTTATGGAACTTCTGGGTTCATTTGGACCAGAAGTACATATTCAGCAGGTGATTTTTAATAAGACCATTAAGCATGCGGAACTAGAGAGAAAAGTGCTGATTCCAATGAAAAACGATAGGCTTAATGAATATCGTGAAGAAATGAATGAAATGCTGATTGATAAGATGTCAAAAGCAAGAAATAACATCATTCATGAAAAATATTTTATTGCAACGGTAGAAGCAGATGACATTACTTCTGCAAAAAATACCTTCAGCCGGCTGGATGATGAAATCGAAAGAGGTTTTCAGAGAGTCGCTGGTGAGAAGGCAAATGCGGCCCCTTTAACATTAGTTGAAAGGCTTTCTACTTTGTATGATATTTACAATATGGATTCCAATGTTCCATTTTATCGCAGAACAAAAATGAAAAGTGATAAGGTGATGGAGTCTTTTAATATGAGGCATATTCAAAAAATGGGATTAACATCAAAAGACGTTATCGGCCCGACTGCTCTGACTTTTGAGCGAGATTACATGATTATTGGTGAGACTTATGCGAGAGCAATGATGATTACAGACCTGCCTACATTCCTAAGGGGAGACGTCCTGACGGAGCTTTCCAATATGCCGTGTAACATGCTGATGAGTGTACATTATCGTGCACTTCCACAGAGCAAATCTATTACGCTGCTGAAAAATAAATTAGTAGATGTAAACGCAAATGTGGTAACTCTTCAGAAAAAAGCATCAAGAAACGGATATTCTGTTGATGTTATTTCCCCTGAAATCAAGCAGGCATCGCAGGAAGTTGAAAGCCTGATGGGAGACCTGACACAGGATAACCAGAAATTATTTTACACAACAGTATCTGCCGTTCTTTTTGGAAAAGACAAGGATGAACTTGATGAGAGCACAAAGCTATTTCAGGCTACGGCAGAACGTTTTATCTGCCAGGCGAAGACGCTTGCGACACAGCAGGAAGCAGGGCTCAACTCATGCCTGCCATTAGGTGTAAATAAGTTGAAAGTTGAACGACTTTTAAATACCAGAGCGGCAGCGATATTCCTTCCATTTGCAGTTAAAGAATTATGGCAGGATGATGGCATGTATTATGGATTAAATGGGGTTTCAAGACAGATGATTCTTTACAACAGAACAAGCGCGGTGAATGGAAACGGATGCATCTTTGGCGTGCCTGGTTCTGGTAAGTCATTTTCTGCAAAAAGAGAAATCGTAAATATCCTGCTGCATACTGATGACGATGTATTTGTTATCGACCCTGAGAATGAGTACGCTCCTCTGGCTAAGTTGTTTTTTGGTAGTTCAATAAGGATTGCGCCTGGCTCCGGTGTACATATCAATCCAATGGATATGGGCCTTGATTATGCATCAGAAGATGGAGGCGACCCGGTAACATTAAAAGCTGATTTCATCGCTTCATTTTGTGAAGCTGCAGCTGGTTCCAGATATCCGCTGACTCCGATTCAGCGTTCAGTAATTGACAGATGTGTAAAAAATGTGTGCAAACAGTATATCGATACTCTTATGGCTGAAGGAAAAAGAGAGGACTTAACAATAGCACCTACATTGGTAGACTTTTACAATGAGATTGAAATGCAGCCAGAACCGGAAGCTCATAACCTTGCGCTTGCGCTGGAACGTTTTGTAAAAGGTACACAAAATTCATTTGCTTTCCGGACAAACGTAGAAATCAACAACCGATTTACCGTATATAACATTAAAGATATTGGAGATGGCATGAAGGCCATTGGCCTTCAGGTATGTCTTGATAATATCTGGAATAAGATGATTAGCAACTACAAAAAGGGCAAAAGGACATGGTTGTACTGTGATGAGTTCCACTTGCTCGCACAGACGGAAGTATCTGCAAAATATACGCAGCAAATTTGGAGACGTGCAAGAAAATGGAATGGAATTCCGACTGGAATCACACAGCAGGTTGAAGATATGATGAAGACCGAAGAAGGCCGAGCAATTGTGGGTAACTCTGAGTTCGTAATGATGCTGTCTATGAATGCATATGGACGTGCTCAGATGCAGCAGATGTATAATTTAACAGATGCTGAGATGGAATATATCACAAGCGCAGGTTCCGGGCATGGCCTTATCTACAATGGAACCGATATTATACCGTTTATTGATAGCTTCCCGAAGGATACTAAGTTGTACAATGCTATGACGACAAAAGTCGGTGAAGGCGAAACGCGAGCGTAATTTGGGGCAAAAGGGCATGTAGAACATGCCCTTTTGCTAAATATGGAGGTGATAAAAGATGTGGGCTTTTCCATTAATAGCGGCAGCTGCAGGAATGAAATATCCTCTTATGTATATCTCGTCGTCATTTCTCGTCAACTGGTACATTGACATTTACACAAATGTTTACGGAATGGACACAACATATGCAGACATCATAGAGAAGTTTAACGGATACTTGAAGCATATGATTAATGATAACCCGGTGGCAAGCGCTTTTACGAATATTATTATTGCGATAGGCCTTGTTATGATGCTGTATTATTTCTTTTCGGATTTGTCCGCAAAGGCTATGGCTAATCAGCTATCAACATTACAGGTTGGAAAGTCATTTTGCACAGCATTAGGTACGGTATTTGTGATTTTTTACAGTAAACAGATTTTTATATTTATGCTGACATTTGTTGAAACGCTAAATGGTGAATTTATCAATTTGCAAAACGGCTCAACGGCGGTAAGCAAAATTCTTGGAAACGAAGTGGTGCAGATTCTGTTAAGCCGATGTGTATATGACCATTTTTCCATTGGGGCTATTATAGGATATACGTTGTCAGCATTGTTGCTTGTTCTGGCAAGTCTTGCAACAAGATTGTATGTCACATATTTTGCGGTAACAAGGATTATCCAGTTGTTTGTGTACTATGTTTTTGCTCCAATAGGAGTGGCGGACATTTTTGAAAATGACATTGGAGGAACGATTAACTTTCAAAGCAGTGGCTTTAGATACATAAAAACTATGTTTGCAATCATGCTGCAACTGGTAGTGGTAACAATTATCTGTCAAGTATACCCAATGATTTTGACTACAATAAATACGGGATATTTTGTTGACCAGGGTGACTCAACCTTAAAGGTTGACGGAAGCAGTGTAAGTATAGAAGATAATTATGCGGCGGCTATGATTAAAAATAATACGGCTGTCTTATATCCAATAAATAATTTTGAATATACAGACCATAAGGCCAGTATTGTCGAAGTTGTATGGGAAGGGGCTAATGATATTAAAAACGCATTAAAAGCCGTTGGAGCTGTTGTAAAAGGCGATGATGTGGAGATTGATTCCGAAAATAAAAAAGAAAAGCTAAAGGACAGCGAAAAATACAAATTGGTTGGTGCAGATGGAATAATAAAAAATACGGGTCGTGATGTTGGCTCTATAAAGAGTGAAGCAGAAGATAAGGCAAAAGAGATTTTAAAAAATAAAAAATACAGAATGACCATTGAGTCCACAGAACGATTCTTCAAGTGGTGTATAGGTGCAGACGGTGGAAAGATGGTTTTATTTGTTATTTTGCTCATAACGAAGGTTTTAATGATACATTCATCGGCCAAACTCTGCAGCTACATTACAAATACAAATATATAAAGGGGGGTGTTGAGTAGTGGACCATTTTATAGCAAGTATGTATCTGCTTATTTACAATAGCATGTATTCACTTGATGGAATACAGAAGATTTTAACAACATACAGCGATGCGATTTCAGATACGTTAGCAGACGGAGGCCCAATGCATTCCGTATATGTGCAGCTGAGGGTAATCGCGCTTGGGATGCTGGCGGTCTATTTCGTCATTTCTTTTGGAACACGTATGGCAGGAATGGAGACCTCTCCAAAGGTTATTTTTAAAACACTCATTCAATATTTTGTAGGTTTTGTGCTCGCTATGTATTCGTTTGAAATAGTCAGGCTTTTGTTTTGGCTTGGTGATTCTATGACTTCGCTGCTGATAAAGAATACAGCGACTGTTGCGTCACTATCAAGCTATACAACAGCATTTGAGGAAAGTATTGACGATATAGGGCTTATTAAAGAAATACAGTATATGTTTAATGGTTTAATTCCATATGTTGCCTGTTTGGCTACTGATGTCGCAATTATATATGTGGTTGTAACCCGTGTGCTTAGGATATGCGTATGCGCTGCAGCGTCTCCAATCGCTATTGCAAACTGCTTTGAAGGCTCTCGCAGGTCTGACGCTGCAAGGTTTTTGAAGAAGACATTTGCAATGTCTCTTCAATGCTCCGTTATCATGCTGATAGTATTGGCTGTAACTAATATCGCAGGGTATATGACATCAGGAGATGTTTATAGTGATGCCGGGCAGACCAGTCAGACCATAGAAGATGCGAAGAAGGATATGATTAATTCCCAAAAAAGGAACAAATCAAAGCTTAAAAAGGATGTAGCTGCAGCGGTTGATAAGCTTGGATATAGCGCATTTGACAATGTGCAGTCGGCGAATGGCTTGACACTAAAGTCAGATATTGCTACAGCCAAAAGAAAATTGTCAAATCCACATAGAGTGACAAAAGATATGGAAGAAGAGTACAAAAATTATGAAAAGACCTTAGGAATACAAGTGTTCGCAAGGACAAGTAATAAAGCGAACGCCTCTTATAAATACAGCAAAAAAGGATATGCAAAAATCGCAAATGAATATAAAACATTTGAAAAAGATAAAACCATAGCCTTTATGGACACGCTAATAGGAGGGCCTAAGCTTATTTATTTCTTATTGCTTTGTATGATAAAGATAGGCCTGATAAAGCAGTCAATGTCGTTATGTAATACGATAGTCGGTGTATAATGTAGGGGGGTGATAATGTGAATAGTTTGTTGGCCACATTTTTAGTACAAGTATACAGATTTCTTTATAAACCAAGTGACATCGCGAAGATATTTAACGATTATAATTCGTATGTCAACGTTTTATATCAACAAGACTGGTTTTCAACAATGTGTTCCGCGATGTCTATCCTTGGCGTTGGACTATTAACAGTCGGATTCTTAGTCTCCCTTGGAGACAAGGCATCAGCCGGAGATTTTACACTGCATAATTTCTTTGTCCACTTTTTGAAGTTTTTTATGCTTTACGTTATATTAATGAACATTTCGACTATCTTCCAATTGATGTTAGATTTTACATCGGCAGTATTTAATGATATGAATAAAGAACTTACTGGTTCCATCATTGCTAACGAAATAAAAGGTGTGGATAAGGATAAGCTGCAAAATGGCTTGGCGGCGTTTGGATTGACGTCAAGGGTTGGGATGTTGATGTCAATAGTGGTACCATATTTCGTCTCTGTCGTTTTTTACAGTATTCTTTATTTCTTTGCGACATCGAGAATTATGGAATTGGTCATTCGTATTTCAGCGGCACCATTGGTTGCAGGCGTCTCATTTTTCGGGAAAGGAGCAAATACAGATATTGTCAGATACATAAAGCGTTCAATGGGAATCATGTTTCAGATAGTCGTGATTCTGGTGATTAGTGCAAGCGTAACTTTTATCCATAACTCAATTATCGTTGACGGAAGGATTTCAAATAGCACGAGTGGAAAAGTTGAAAACCCAGCAACTTACCTAGAACATACGACTACGGGAAAACGAGAGATTGAGATAAGAAGCCTTAACGTCGATATGGAGACAGATGAAAATGGAAAAGTGACAAAAATTAATAAAGTGACAGAGACCGGAAGAAAGGACGAAGAGGTCAAGTCCCAGGAGGAACAAACCGGAACACTTGTAAATATGAAAGAAGCATATCCAAAAAGTGATATCGAAAAATTTGTAAATTCACTGACTACACCTTCGAATCTGTTTACGGGAGTAGGAATTATGCTTGCTGCTCTGTTTATGCTGTTTAAAAGCAGAGAAATCAGCATGAGGATGTTTAATTAATTTGAAAAAACGCGTAGCCTTTACGCGTTTTTTTTGCATATTAATATGGAGCGGGAAATCCCCGACTATCGATAACTGAACTCGTTAAAAAAAAAGGAGGAAAAATGATTACAGACAAAAACGGAAAAGAAGTTAAACTTAATGATATACTTGATTTTTTAGTCGGAACAGATGATGATGACATGGCAAAATCGGTAATAGATTTTGGCTTATATCCAATCAATGAAGATAAGACTATTGGCGCCCCATATAAGTATCTGGTGGCAGTTGAGGCTATCGTTACATATGTATCATTCATGGGGCCATTTACGATGATGGAGCTGGATTTCAGGAATGCAGACGTATTATTAATTAATCAGGTAATGAAGATTGTAGAACAATTCCACTCTGACATTAATGGCGAAAATTTGCTGATGCTTTCCAGTATCACATCGTTAGACAGAAACGCGTCTCATATTTTGTCGCTTATGAACCCTTTAGTATGCGTGAGAGGATACTCTGAAAGTGGTAAAGGCTCTACATTGCTTCAGATGATTTATGCTACAGAGAATGTCGGATTCAGTCCGTTTGAGGTTGACTTTGCAAAAGTTGAAGCCGACATCGAAAGAGAGATGAATGAGCTTGTCGCTGCACAGGTTACCGCAGAATCAATGGAAGCAGCGGATGAGGAAATTGATGATTCTAATAATGAAATGATGAAAGAGATGTTCACTCCGGACTTTGGATTAAGAACAGAAGATGAGAAGAAACAGGATGCCATGGATGGCGTCAGGGCTTCTTATGGAAGCGAAAGGGAATCCGCAAAGATTGAAGCGAGAAAGAATGCCAGAATCGGAAATGCGGAAAAGTCTAAACTGAAAGATGTAAAAACCACAGATAAGGATAAAGATGATATTCCGGAAAACAGAGTATAAGGGGAAAATATGAAAAAAAAGAAAAGTATGATTCAAATTACAAAAGTTTTAACAACTGGGGCCTTGGCGCTTGCCTTGGCACCAGGGCTTATGCCGGTTCATATGGTCACAGCGGAAACTGTCACAGAAACGGTTAAAGAAGTAAATTCTACAGATAAAGAAAATGAAAAAAGGACCAAAAAAGCGGATGCTTCTGCTGACTCAGGCGAAAATGCAGGCGAAGAATCCAAAGACAGTACTACGGCTGAAGATATTACTTCAGGTTCAGTTGATGAAAGTGAAGACATCCAGCCTAGTTCTGACGCCTCCGCTGATTCCGCTGATGACATGTCCTCTGTGAAGGAAGACTCGGCTGTACCAACTGAGGAAGAGGAAAAAACGAAAGAAAAAAAATGGTATCACGTGTCAATTATTGATGTTGCAGCACAGCTTACATTTGCGTTCGTTGTCGCGCTAATTGGTTATGGCATTTTTGTCAGGTCAAAAAAATAAATTTAAAAAAATGCTTGACACATTGTTATAACTGTGCTATAATACATAACATAGATAAGAGAAGTGCCTGTCTCTTATTTGATGAAGTAACAGCGAAAACCAAGCTGTGCACGCGTGCTATCAGACGATATGTTGAATATCGCAAGCATGCGCTTTCGTCAAATAAGCGATGGGCACTTTGCTTTAAAAAAAATGTTATATTTTTTGAAAAATTCTGCATATTGAATATAACAAAAAATCTAAAAAATAAGGAGAGAATAACCGCTATGTTAAAACAGAGACTTTATAATGCGAAATCAAATAATGAATCTAAGCAGTATGCCACAACAGGCATGCCTTGGTCAGTATGCGATTTTACATGGTCAGTCTATAGTTTTAATGATTGTGGAGAACAAAAATACGCGTGGAGTAAGCGACGGTTGAAGTGTTGAAATTTTGATTATACGCAGGGATTGCGTTATATATGATGGATTTTACAATACTTAGACCGTTTGCTGGAAACATATCCAGGCAGGCGGTTTTTCTTTTATTCCGGAACAGGCACCCGGGGTGATGTTTAAGCCGCAGCCTGGTAAGAATTTTTCTTACTGATGCTGACGGAACAGGCACTCGGATGCTGAAAAAAGAAAAAAATGAGAAAAATATGAAAACGCGATTTTACACCGTCTAATTTGGACGGTTAGCTCAGACGGAAGAGCGGCAGGTTGAAGCCCTGCGCGTCAGAGGTTCGATTCCTCTACCGTCCACTTGGTCTTGTCTGGTTCTTGGCTGAACGCAGAGACCAAAAAATAATCCGCAAAAAATTTCGCATTTTTGAAAACTCTGGCATACTGTAAGTGTAAAGAAAAAAATACACGAGAAGAGAAAAGGAGAAAAAAATGAAAGAAACTACATGTTGGAAATGCGATATTTGCGGGACAGAATACAAAGACAAAAAGAAATGCGAGCAGTGTGAGGCTGGACACAAGAAAAAAGGAAAGATTGTTAAGATGAGACATCTTCCGTATACATCTTACCCGTCCGGATATCCGGATAAGATTACCGTTAAGTTTGAAAACGGGGTTGAAAAGGTGTATAGCATGTAAGTTAAATATGCCGGCAGGAAGGCTGCCGGCGAATATGGGGCATTAGTCGCAATGGGGCGACGTCTGTTTTGCAAGCAGGAGGCGGCGGGTTCGATTCCCGTATGCTCCATTTGGCATATAGCCTTGGCTGTATGCGATTGACGGGTGAAGGTTTTTTGCTCGTAAAGAAATATTGACGTGTAGCTCAGCAGGTAGAGCGCTTGGCCGTTAACCAAGATGTCGCGGGTTCAAGTCCCGCCGCGCCAGCTGATGTCTTCAAGGTGAATACCGGAGACGTCTAAAAAGAACACATGAAATAAAAATTTAAAGCGTTATGTAGATATGTAGCACGGTCGGCTGTTATTGGAAGCCGCAAAGCGGCTGTAATCTGGTAACGACTCCGGCGAAGCCGGGGAGTTATCAGCCGAAGGGTTTGCGGGTTCAAGTCCCGCCGCATCAGCTGATGTTCCCGATATAAATGTCGGGAACATACAAAAAAAAGAAAGATAAACAGGAGGATTGAAAATAATGAGAAAAACCAAACGAAAACAGAAGGCGAAATGCCGAAAACAGAATATCAATTTGCGTCTGTAGCCAAGCGGTATGGCAGCGGGCTTTTAACCCGTATATCGCGTGTTCGAATCACGTCAGGCGCATTGCAGGATAAATCCTGGAAATCGCCTGTATAGCTTAGTCTGGTAGAGCAGGAAACTCTTAATTTCAAGGTCCAGAGTTCAAATCTCTGTGCAGGCAGTGTACATGAGGACAAAAGCGAGGTGAAGCATATGATGACAAAAAACAGAGAAAAAGTGTATAACCGGTCTTGGTATAGAAGAGAATGCAAAGTGAATATGCGGTCAAGACGGAAGGAATACAACAGAAAAGTCAGACATGCAAAAGTAACCGAAGATTCTTGTTCGAGAGGGTACAACAAAAATTTGATGAGGCTGGTCTGGGAGACGATTAGCTGAAAAAGGATTGGAAAAATATTTTAAAAATATTTTGGATTTTTCGTCCGATTGAGAAAAAATCTAGCATATTAAATATGTGAAAGAAAAAAGGAGATGAAGTAATAATGGAAGTTGATTATCACTATTGCAATACTAAATGGAAACATATTTAGGGTAGGTATGCAAAATGGCTGAAGCAAGCGGTCTGTAAAACCGTCACACTAGAAACATTGTGAGTTCGAATCTCACCCTGCCCATTCGGCTTACGCTTTGTTGCAAAAAGAATGCGGGTACATATTTGCGGATATATACTTGAAGCGCAAGCTGGCATATGTAATGGCCTCATAGGATAACTGGTTATTCCGCAGCCCTGTCACGGCTGAGATTCCGGGTTCAAGCCCCGGTGGGGTCGCTTGACCGATAAGGTCACAGCGTATGATGACAACATTCGCTTTTCTTGCAGGTTCGTCACCTGCAATATTGCGGCAGCGTGTCTGCTGCATATACCGGATTAGCTCAGTTTGGTAGAGCGCCTGGTTTGGGACCAGGAGGCCGTGAGTTCGATTCTCGTATCCGGTACTGCGGGATAGAGCAGTTGGATAGCTCACGGGGTTCATACCCCCGGTGTCGTCGGTTCAAGTCCGTCTCCCGCAATTCTTTGTCAGATTAACTCAGCTGGGAGAGTGCCGTTCTTACAAATCGGAAGTCGCAGGTTCAAGTCCTGCATCTGACATTTTGGCGGCTTGGTCTAAAGGTTATGACACTGCCCTTTCACGGCAGTAATGCATCAGGGTTCAAGTCCCGCAGCCGTCACTTCGCTGGCATAGCACAATTGGCAGTGCGCATCACTTGTAATGATGAGGTTATCGGTTCGATTCCGATTGTCAGCTCTTGCTGAAAAGCAAAAAGAATACATAAAACCTTCGTCAAAAATATCCATCATGAATTCTGTGGGATTCTACGGTAGTCCGAGCGGGGAGAAATTGGTTCAGCGTAAGGATATACGAGACCAGTACAGTTACCGGTGAGGCAGCAGGTTTATGCGAAGGTCACCTGCAAAAATGCAAGTATGTGACGCATCTAACGTTGTTGGATGTGGGCGCGGAAAGCGGCAGCATGTAAGACTATATCGGTATGCGAATTTTTAAGCATAAGCCGTCTACGTGGCGGCTGCCGGTATAGCGGCGCTAATATATATGCATCCTTGGTCTAACGGATATGACCCCGGTCTTCCAAACCGGTGGCGCCGGTTCAACTCCGGCAGGATGCTTAAAAATTGGAAAATTATGGGTATAGGGGTGGGCAATTATTTTAAAATTCTTGAATGTTGAAAGAAAGGAGAAAAATAGCGATAAAAAAATCTAACAAAAAATATGCAAAAGTTTGCGGCTGCGATGAGTATGGCAGAGAAGCCTGGCTGATGGTCAGCCAGCATAAAGATTCAGACAACATTGAAATTCTATCGTCAGAAGAAGGTAGCCCTGTGGTATATACTAAATCACAGATAAGTGAACTGATTAAAGAATTGAAAAAAATAGTTAAAAATATGTAGGCGCGTGGTGTTAATGGTAGCATGTCGGTCTCCAAAACCGAAGATGGGTGTTCAACTCACTCCGTGTCTGTTTGGCAATGTACGCGAGAGCATGGGATAGCGTTTAAACCTGCAAATCTGTGATTTCACAGGGCGAAAAAGGGCATTGCCGGAAAATATATTGGGCTGTCGCCAAGCGGTAAGGCACAGCACTTTGACTGCTGCATCACGTCAGTTCGAATCTGACCAGCCCAGTTTCTTTAATGTTTTTTATATTTGCCGTCTTGGTGCAGAATGGTATTGCAGCGGTCTTGAAAACCGTGGTCCGGAAGGGCATGGGGGTTCGAATCCCTCAGACGGCGTTTAAATTCGCATAGCTTAAATGGATAGAGCACACGGCTACGAACCGTGGTTTTGTGGGAGTTCGAGTCTCTCTGCGAATGTTTTGCCGCATTAGGATATAAAGCGGGAATCCTCGGCAATTAAATTACCGAGATGAAAGCGACTAATAAATAAAAGTATCGCTTGCGTTTTTTTTAAAAAAATATATCCAAACAAGCAAATTTTTCAGCATATTATATATGAGCATAAAAGAGACGTTCTCTTACCTTAAGAATAGGTTGCTCATTACAATATAAAGCAGCGACCTGAAGCAAGTATGCAAAAAAGAAATAGTCTCTGACTGTTACACCTTCTGTTTAAAACTTCAGGTCCATAGGAGCCTCGTCGTGTCCTGCTGTGGCATGTCTGCAGCCGGGCCTCTGTCCAGGGATATTTCTGGTGCATACGCTTGCATATGCGTTGGTTGTATTTCTCGCAGATAAAAGTAGTTGTTAGTTTACCTGGGTGTCTTCGGATGCTAGGTGATTCAATTGCCGAGAGGTTCACGTCCCGGGTTCAAGTCCTGAATGCGGTGTTGCAGATGTAAAACAGTGTTCTAGTCAGTATAGCTTTGGCAGTCGGTTCAATTCCGTCAGCGGGTAGCTCCTGCGAAAATTTTTGCATCTGCTCTTTGGAGTGTTGGCAGAGCAGGCTAATTGCACTGGATTGCTAATCCAGCGTCGCGTATCGCGGCACAAAGGTTCAAATCCTTTACACTCCGTTTTGCAATATTGATGACTCGGTGAATTTACGTTCACCTTCGCCAGACACGTGCGGGAATCTCCCGCCCGATGATGACGTCGCCAAGTGGTTTAAGGCAGCAGACTGCAACTCTGCCACCGTGAGTCCGAATCTCACCGTCATCTTAATGCCGGCATGGCGCAGTTGGTAGCGCAACTGATTCGTAATCAGTAGGTCGCTGGTTCAAGTCCAGCTGTCGGCTCTCGGATGTATCTCAGATGGTAGAGTATGTGCCTGATATGCACATTGTCGAGCGTTCAAGTCGCTCCGTCCGAATTTCAGCCGATTGGTGTAGTGGTAGCACGCCAGACTCTGACTCTGGAGATATAGGTCCGATTCCTGTATTGGCTGTTAAAAATATAAGAAAAAAAAGAGGTAAAAATAATGAAACGATTAGATAGCCTGCGAGGAGCAGGTGATAAGGAAAAAAATTAAGTTTGCACCAGTGGCGGAACAGGCAGACGCATTGGACTTAAAATCCAAAGAAGTTTAATTATCTTCGTGAGAGTTCAAGTCTCTCCTGGCGCATTTTCGCAGTGTGTCGGAATTCGGAAGACGAGGTTGACTCAAAATCAATTGCTGAAAAGCGTGCAAGTTCAAATCTTGTCACTGCGATTTATGTCCATATGGCGGAATTGGCAGACGCGCATGATTTAGGCTCATGTGCTGAAAGGCGTGAGAGTTCAAGTCTCTCTATGGACACTATGTTAAACAGCTAGTAAAATCTGGCTGTTTCTTTTGTTAAAAAGCCCAGCAATTTTCTTGCTGGGCTTGTGTTTTTATTCATCTACATTGGAATTTGAAACAAATCCAGAGCTGGCCTCATTTTTATTCGGAATTTCGGCATATCCGAGTTTATTGAGTTTGAGCTTAACGTTTTTGCCTTTTTTTAATTTTTTCCACTCAGAATATTTCATTGTATACTCTTTTGTTACATCTTTATTTTTTTTGTTTTTATATGTAATAATGACAGAATATCTCTCTGTTTTTATTCCAGTCTTTTGCTTGCTACCAAGTTTAGGCTTCGACCAATAAGGTTTTTGGTCATTTCCAGCCGACACTGCGTGGTCTACAGTTTGCCATCTATCTATTTCATAATAATACTTTGTAGCATATACCGGTTCTTGTCGGTAAACAGGTTCCTGGTGCGTTTCCGTATAAGTTTCGTTACGGTAAACGGGTGTGTAGTAAGCATGTTTCTCAAAATAACCATTGCCAAGGTCCTTGTAAGACGTATGAGCCTCGTTATGGTCAAATACCGGTCTGGTTTTTGTTTCTGTAACTGTTTTGTAATGGTCTATAATCGGTTGGTATTCTTTAATTTCAGATTGCGTATATTGCAGCCGTGCATCAGATGGCAAGGACCAATCACTTTCATTGCATGTGATAAATTCTTCAATTCCGATGCTGCGTTCCCATTTAAAGTCGTTTACAGTCACTTCTTTTAGGTTTGGAATAAAAAGCGAAACAATAAAGGCAATGATAAGTCCAATTCCTGTGAGTCCAAGCAAACCGGCAATGACTGCTTTAAGATTAAAGCCGCTTCCGGCATTAGAAGAATAACTTTGAGTGCTAAAAGATGATTCTTCGTAATTCTTTGTGTTTTCTTCGGTATCGCCTACTGTATTTCTGCCCGAATAATGAGAATCGTTTTTTGCTTTTTCACCCTGTTCCTGCCGCATTTCAAAATAGTTCTTTTCAGAATCGTCTTTTGTTGCGTTGCAGTTACGGCAATTATTATCAGTATCCTTATTTAAGCTGCCACAGAAACTACATTGCCAGTCTGGGTTGCGGCTGATTTTTGAAGCCTCTTCCTCCGGAACATAAGTAATAGCATCCGGAAGATAAAACTTCGTATTTTCATCCTGCGGATGTCCGCAATGAGGACAGTTTTTGAGACTTGCTTTAATCTTTTTTGAGCCGCAATATGGACAATCCCAAAGTCCTTCCACTAATTTTCCCATAAATTTTCTCCTTTCTTGTTTGTAAAACATTTACAAAATCAATATGCAGAAAGACAAAAATATAAAATAAATAAAAAAGGATACCAAAAAACAGTATCCTAAATAAATTCATCTCGTCGTTTATAGAATTCTTTATAAAACGCTTTAGCTTCTTCAAGATTCTTCAGCATGATTGCCATATCCTCAATAGAAACGGCAGGAATTAAAAACTGCGGATTGCCGGTTTCCAAAAATTTAATGGTAATTCCAAAGACCGGGTCTTTTGGTTTTACTACGATGTGTTTTTCAATTCCATCGTCTGAAATTTTAAGGATTTGGCCATATCCGTAATATTCTTTTGTCGTCAGAAATTTGCTTTTCTTTTCTGTAACAAATTTGATATTGTTTGACATGTTTTTGTTCTCTCTTTCTGTCTGCATTTTAATCTCTTTCCGGTTCAGCATCAACAGTTTGCTCAGGATGTACCATCGAAAGGTTGCGGCCTGTACGGTCATCAAACATTTCAACTGTAGCATCCCTGCAAAAGTCAGCAATCGCATATCGGTCGTTGATGTCTCCGGAAAAGATTTTTTCAACGCCTTCCATTTCTGCAAAACGGTTCAGACGCTTAACGCCAATTATTGCGCGTTCGTGGTGCGCCCTGCGGTTGTGGTCAAGTTTTTCAATTCGGTCACGCAGTTCCTGACCTTCATAATTAATGCGAATAATTGGGAGAGCTGTTTCCATCATGTGCACTGCATACACATATTCGCCAAGAGCTCTCGTGTCGCTTTCTATGATATCCAGCATATCGCGGTCATTTTTGCATACGTTAACGAGATTTAAGAATTTTTCTTTAATCAATTTTTTCACCGTCCTTTTTGTTTTGTCGGCTATAATATGCAGGTTTTGGAAAAATTCTAAAAAGCAAGCAGTTAACATATGCAAAAAAAAACATAAAAAACCACCCGGAAGAATTAATCTTCCGGGTGTACTTATGTATCGTGTTCTTTAATCCTTGTTTATCTCCGCAAATCCGTCCACCTCAATCTTAAGCTTTATTTCTTCGCCTTTTTCCAATTCATTCCACTCAGAAAAAGCCATCTCGTATTTTTCCGTTTCTGTTTCGTCTTTCTTTTTCTGATATGTGGCTGTTACAAAATAATGCTCATTTTTATCACCGGTCCGCTGGCCGTCTTTAAGCTTTGGTTTCGGCCAGGATGGATTCTGACCATGTCCGGAACTTTTTGCGGTGTCTGTGACAGTCCACCGGTCAATCTCGTAATAGTATTTCGTAGCATACACGGGTTCCTGTCGGTAGACGGGTTTTTGTACATTCTCGGTGTATGTTTCCGTCGTGTATACAGGAACATTTTTGGTATGCTCTTCAAAATATCCGTTGCCGAGGTTTTTGTAAGAGCTGCGTTTTTCGTAGTGGTCTATTACTCTTCTAGTTCGGGTCTCTGTTACGGTTTTGTAATGGTCTAGAACGTCTTTGTATGTCTTGACTTCATTTCGGGTATATTGCAGCCGCGCGCCATCTGGAAGTGTCCATCCGCTTTCGTCATAAGTGACGATTTCTTCAACGTCAATCGTTCTTTGCCATTCAAAATCATCAATCGTGACGTTCCTGACCTTTGGCGAGAAACAGGATACCAATCCAAAAATAACAAATGCGATTGCTGCAAAGGCTCCGATAAGAAGCAATATGCTTTTCAGAAAAGATTTTCTTGGTTTTTCTGACTCGCTTCTTTGAGAAGGTGCTTTTTGCTCTTCTTTTTTACGTTTCTTTTCCTCTTCCTGCTTCCGCATTTCAAAATAGTTTCGTTCAGATTCCTCTTTTGTAGCGCCGCAGTTTACGCATGAATCCAGGTTATCGCTGTTAAGGCTGCCGCAGAAAGAACACTGCCAGTCCGGATTGCGGCTGATTTTTTCTGCTTTTTCTTCAGGTACATATTCTACAGTATCGGGCATATAAAATTTTGTGCTTTCGTCCTGTGGATGTCCACAATTTGGGCATGTTTTTTGCCCTGCCCTGATTCGTTTGTTGTCGCAGAATGGGCAGTCCCAAAGCCCTTCAACAAGTTTTCCCATAAGAGCATCTCCTTTCGTAGGTAATATTTGTTAATTACATTATATATTTAAGATGCTTAAAAAACATAGTCTTGAAACGCCTTCTCTGATTTTTTTTTGTTCTTCTATTCTTCGGCATATTAAATCAATACAGAAGCAAGTAAATGCATCGGAAAGAGAGAAGGAAGGTGATGCTGAATGAGTTTATTTGGTAATTTTGGTTGTATGGAATGTAATCATATTTATGAATTTAAGTGTGATTTTGATGCTTACCTGTGCGGAGTTGGAAGAGTGCAGGTTGGAAAAGGCGCTGTCTGTGAATGTAGGAGCAATGGTAGCCTGTATTTTCTGAATTCCAAGAACTACCTGCCATATGAGGCGGTGCAGCTAATTGCAGCAAATCCTGTTGAATATCTGAATGATATCACGGCTATGTTACAGGACATCAGAAAGGAGAAAAAATGAAAGACAAGTTTTCAGAATGGCTAAAGAAAATTCAAAAAGTACATCCAAAAGCAGATGCAGAGGTATTGCGATTCATTTACGATTTTTCAGTAAAGCAGGGATATGGCGAAGCAGAAGAGGTATTATATCAGCAGTTCGCAAGTGGATACTGCTATTATTTCGCATGCATGCTGAAAGCAGCATTTAACCGTGGAGAAATATGCTGGGCGGCTCCGTTCGGTCACATTGTATGGATGGACGAGAACAGTGTTCCATACGATATTTCAGGTGTTAATGAATCTGAAACAGATGATTACATTCCGGAATATATGATGGGCAACACAATCAATGATTTCAAACATATTAGCGGAAGAGAATATGACACACCAAAATGGCAAATTGAGCAGATGATTTCGGAATGGCATGACATTAAGTCAGAAGAATTCGGCGGTAATGTAACAAAGATAAAGACGAAAGAAGAGGCACAAAAATATTTAAAGTCATATATCGTATTTGAGGTGGATTACAATGGCGCGTATGCTAAAAAGCGGAAGTATCTGAGAAAAAAATTTGGGATTTAAAAATTGCAGTCTCTCGGTAGAGAGGCTGTTTTTTTTGTGTGTACAAAAAAAAGCTCTCTGCTGTAGCAAAGAACTTGTTTTTTTGAAGTTATATGGCTGGGCGGTGTATCCAGCATCTCAGGTACTCCAAATGGAGTGTGTCGGGAACCATTTCCGACCTCATACGACATATATAGTATCGCATATTATACGTGATATGTCCATATCTATAGAAACTTATAAAAAAATCGCAAAAAATTCTCTACATATCAAAAATTCAAGCATATTAAATACAGAACATCGGAAAGGAGAAAAAAGATGATATTTGATGTGCTAACAGAACCATGGATGGGAGTGATTGATAAAGAAACAGGAGAGGTGCTTAAAGTCGGATTGAGAGATTATATCGTCAACGCTCATATGTATAAATGCAGTGCTGAAAGCAAAGACTTTGCTATTATCAGAAGACTACAGCAGAGATTAGCTGAAGCAGTTGTTATTGATATTTATGGAAGAGCCGTAAACGATGAGCTAATGTCGGTCTTTAATAATGGCCGGTTTGATGCTGACAAAATTGATGCATATTTTGATGAGTGTATAAAAAACGGAACATCATTTGACCTGTTTGATGAAGAAAAGCCATTCATGCAGGTTGATGCAAAAACTGCAGAAAGTGTATTCAAGGAAAATAGTATTACATCAGTTTCTTCAATTAATGCAAAGCAATGTGGGGGAAATAATAAAGTATTTTTTCAGCATGTAGATGTTAATAATTACATTGAAAATATTGGAGGAGTAGATAATAGAGATTCATATTATGATGAAGCACAAATTGACGGGCGACATATTGAACTTGCAAATAGTGTAAAATTTGACGAATATATGAATTTAATTTTAATGGAGAGCTGCATTGCTGGTATGAGAGGTCAGTCATATGTTACAGGACTTATTTGTATTCCAAGTCCTCCTGCCATGTATCATTTTGATGCGGCGGAAGATAAAAGCTTATTTTCAAGTATTTTATTAAACATCGCTAATGATGATTCCGGATGTGATGACGGTATGCCAGTTTGGAAGTGGGATTCATACAACTATGCGGTAAATTCAATGCTGCAAAAGAAGTATCAGGTTCCCCTGCTTGAAGGTATGTTTTTCCCGGTAACTTATCTGCGTCCTGATTACAGCTCTATTGATATGGAAAAGAAGACTATCAAGAGAATTTATAAATCAATAATGCTGTTCAAAGCACCAGATGGTTCCGATATGATGAAAATAGCAAGACAATCCTGGCTGATAAATAAAGAGCCATCGGTTACGGTTATTCTTAAGTCAAAAGACAAAGACGTGATGACCGGTATGGAGTTTACAAATTCAAATGAAGTATGGATGGGGATTAAGGCATATGCAAATATCTTTGGTAACCATTCTGCTCCGCGAGTGCTAAGGAGTTCATTGTATGATGCATTATTTGCAGCAGACTTAAGGCTGAAAGTCAGAAGGGGAGAAGCCGATGGAGATGAGACTGTAAAGACTGAAATGACGGCATACTATGTTTCTAAGGATAGGGGCTCGTTTCTATCACAGGGGAAATATCCGTGTATGCTTCCGGAGTGTATTTTGGATGACCAGTTAACAAAACAGGCTACGGATATGTTTATAGATATGATAGGTATGGAGTATGTACCATATGGAAGTAATAAGAATAAAGCAGGTATTGCAAAACGCTTGCAGCAGAGAATTGGTGATATTGAAACTGCTTTGTCTTCAATTGGAGAACAGCTCTTTACGAAGAATAAATTTGACCTGGTGACCGTTCGGAATACTACGATGAACAGGTATTGGAGATATTGCGAAAATCTATTTAAAAATTTCTTCATTCCGGATATCGATGGTATAAAAAAGTCAGCATACTGTAACCAAGAGGAATACATGGAAGCATTAAGAAGCATAGTAGATAAGTATGTTGATAATGCATCAGGATATGCAAACAGGTTAATATACAGTATTCCGATTCCGAAAGGCAAGAGCATTGCTGTGAGAAAAGCATTAGCAAAGAACGGAGGTAAAAAATGAATTATAAAGAAACCCGCGAACAGGTTGATATGATTCTGGAACGTGTAAAGGCATTGGATAATGCAAAAAAGATACAGCTGCGCCGAGCGTATAATATCAGTTTTGACGAATTGCGAGGATTCCAGCAGATAACGATTAAAAATATCCTGAAAGATACCCCATGGTGTTATGCCGGATATATGAGGGATTTTATCGTTGATATGTGCGGCATATATGTGCAGCAGGAATGCAAAGAAGGAGACCCGTTTGAATATTACCTGCATGAAATATATGATGAGGGTTCTGCGGCAGTACAGCAAAAAATCGGTTATCTCGTTGATGAGGATGAGAAAGCAATCTTAATAAGATACATAAAAAGATATATAAAAATGTGTAAAAAGGGCACTAAAATTGACACAGCAAAACTGATGACGGATATTCTGTGCTGGCCATATTACAACACAAGAAATGAGTGGATTGATGTAATTGCCGGCGTTAAAAAAATTGATAAGAAAAAGGAGAAAAAATAATGAGCAAAAGAATGTTGGTTGAAGTACACGCAGGAAAAAGATATGGCATTTCACGTTTAAACTGTGATGGAGCAGGACAGGTGAAAGATGTAATTATTGATAATGAAAGATACAACAGAATTTCGTCACAGTCAAAGAAAAAAGTATGGCGTGAAAATTTAGAAAAACGCCTGGAGCGATTAAATGGTGACAGCATGGAACATGTATACAGAACCAGAGCAATGAAAGATATCTTTAAAAAAGAATTCTTAAGAAAAGAAGCAGGCTTGTATGCTGAAAATGCTGACGCTATGGCTGAATATATTGTCAAAAGTATTTTGTCCTGCTCTCTGGAGGAAAAAAATGGATTTGATGTTACAAATCAGGTTTTGATTGTCACAAAGTATGACGTTGAAGATATCGTCGAAGTGTTCTGTGATGTCATCAAGACACCCGATGACTGGGAACAAGCCAAGAAAGAGGCAGCAGAAAAGGAAAAAGAAAATGATAAGAAAAAAGGCAGTAAGGCAAAAAACAGTGCGAAGAATTCGGCCTCCCAGAGAATCATTTCAGCATTGAAAGCAAAACTGCCATTAAGAAAATATGGTGTTGAGTGTTCATTGTTTGGCAGAATGGCGACGTCTGGTGTAATGGAAACTGTTGAAAGTGCTATGTGTGTTAATCATAGTTATTCATTAGGGAAAGCCACACTGGACAGCGATTACTATATCGTTGTTGATAACTATCTGTCAGCAATGGCAAGCGAAACTGAAAGTGGACAGAGCGGTGCCGGATACTTGGATGAAAAAGAATTTTCCAGTCATGTGTACTATGAATATGCAAGCATTGATGTGGGGAAATTTTATGACAACCTGACTAAAGGGGTAGACATGTCAGATGAAAAGAATGTACAGCGTATTAAGACCGTGATTATTGAGGCTGTCAAGTGTGTGGTTAATGATATTGCTACATCTGCTCCGAGCGGCGGCCAAAATTCGTTTGCGTCACGTCCTGACCCGGTTGGTGTATATATTACAATCAAGGAAGACGGAGAAGGACGTACGGCTGATACATACTGTATTAAAGAAATGGTTAAAAATGGAAGTGCAGCCGCTAAGACTGAAGCTGATAAGTTCCTGAATGCTATGAACGAATTTACAAGCGGAGATTTTGCAGATGACTCGGATTACCTGGCAAGAATTTACACCGGAGAATCTCCGGAAATGTTAGATGGTGCTGAGCATATGTCATGGAAAGAAGCTGTTAAAAAAGTAGGGGATATTATTGATGAAAAATTCTAAAAAATTAAAGCTGGTCTGTTCCGCCATGCTCCAGTCATGGCGAATCAGAAGCCTTGGGCCATCTCAGAGATACACTGAGCTGGCTCCAACGAAAAGCGGTATCATAGGAATGATTGCCTGTGCATTAGGGTACGAGAGGAACGATAAAAGGATTGATGTCTTGGCAAATTCCACAGAGCTGTATCTTGATGTTAAAAATTCCGGGTCAATGCTGGAATCGGCAACCATTAATTCAATTGATACGCTGATTGATTACCAGACAGTAATGGATAAAGAAAAGGGAATGCCAACGGCAAATGGCGGCCGTTTGTATTCAGCAACGCTGATTGATAAAGAATATCTTGTCTGCCGCAGGTTTGTGCTATATCTGATTTCCGATGAGGAAACACTAAATAAAATCCAGGCGGCATTAAAGGCTCCTGTATGGCAGTATTATCTCGGAAGCAAATGCTGCATTCCGGCAGAACCTGTCAGCCAGGGAATTTCAGGGATTAAGGAGGGCGAAATTAATGATTATCAGCACATTCGAGTGTAAAAGCTTTATGCAGAATTCAGATATCATACATAAAATTATTCAATCAATGTTTCACTGTAACCGTGCATACCATAATGTCCTGTATATGGTAATTGGAAAAAATCTGATAATACAGTCTGACATTGAACCGTATGAAATCCCAGACTCATTACGATTAATGAATTCAAGGAACTGTGATGGTATGGCCGCTAACATTAATGCCGGTGACGTTGTTAAAATTTTCGCTATGTATGAACCAACAAAAAAACAGGCCAGAATTGGAAAGCGGTCATCAAATATCCTGATTGCAGATGAAAACGACAGAAAAGAATGGGTAAAAAGAAAATTTATAAATGCCGGCAATGTGATTGCTATTAATGAATTGTCAAAAAATAAACGCCAGGTCACCAAAAGTTGCGGTGATTCTCATCCGGTAAGCGTATTCGGATACGAATTCCTGCTGCGTGTCAGCGATGCGAACGCATTACGGAACCTGATTAAAAATGGAGTGGGCCGGTCTAAATCATACGGAGCCGGAATGTCTCTTGTGATGGGAGTTGAAAAGCAAAAAATCATTTAAAAAAATGAAAATGCGGCGGATTTTTCGGCATATTGAAGATGTGGATGAGGCAAGAACAACATTTGTGCAAATTGCACAACGAAGTGTTTGAGACGGCTGAAAGCCGCATAAACACTAAGTGTCTGCCTCTCGCAGGAGGGGATGAATCGACCATTGTAGCCTGCGGCCGACCGGTTCTGATGTCTGCCCCTCGTATGAGGGGATGAATCATTAGATTAGGATATAAAGCGGGAATCCTCGGCAATTAAATTACCGAGATAAAAGCGACTAATAAATAAAAGTATCGCTTGCGATTTTTTAAAAAAATATATCCAAACAAGCAAATTTTTCAGCATATTATATATGAGCATAAAAGAGACGTTCTCTTACCTTAAGAATAGGTTGCTCATTACAATATAAAGCAGCGGCCTGAAGCAAGTATGCAGAAAAGAAATAGTCTCTGACTGTTGCACCTTCTGTTTAAAGCTTCAGGCCCATAGGAGCCTCGCCGTGTCCTGTTGTGGCATGTCTGCAGCCGGGCCTCTGTCCAGGGATATTTCTGGTGCATACGCTTGCATATGCGTTGGTTGTATTTCTCGC
Source organism: Blautia sp. BCRC 81119 (assembly GCF_003184505.1). NCBI lineage: Bacteria > Bacillati > Bacillota > Clostridia > Lachnospirales > Lachnospiraceae > Blautia > Blautia sp. BCRC 81119. Next base: position 82,920 of record NZ_QJHD01000005.1, read on the forward strand.
AGATAAAAGTAGTTGTTTTACCTGGGTGTCTTCGGATGCTCGGTGATTCAATTGCCGAGAGGTTCACGAGGAAACATGAGTGTGCCACTCGTCTGCCCCTCGTATGAGGGGATGAATCTATATATGACCAAAAAAATAAAACAAAAAAAAGTCTGTCCCTCGCAGGAGGGGATGAATCCGCGTTGGTTATCGGGTATGATGCATATAAAGCCGTCTGCTCCTCGCAGGAGGGGATGAATCGTTGCTTCGTCAATAAGCGTATCCAGTTCATCAGTCTGCCCCTCGCAGGAGGGGATGAATCGATTGGAAACCGGGACGAACACTTGCCGCTCAAGTCTGTCCCTCACAGGAGGGGGTGAATCGGGCAGTAAAATCAATTATACGGCTATTACAGGCGTCTGCCCCTCGTATGAGGGGATGAATCGAACCGGAGCGTCAGCATCTCATACCAGGACAAGTCTGCCCTTCGTATGAGGGGATTGCTCGGCAAACAAACTTTCATCCGAATTGTATGAAATGTCTGCCCCTCTCCGGAGGGGATATAACGTTATTTTTTTTTCGGAGGAACAATAATGGACATAACAAACATATGGGCAAAAACAGCCCCAAAAAAATCTTTAATCAATCACATGCTGGAGACCGGAATAGTCGCAGAGTGCCTGACTGATACGAATGGTATTTACTATCCGGTGCTGAACAGGCTGTCTGAAATAACTGGTTGTGATAGTGATACGTTGTTAGCAAAAATCATGTTTATATGTGCCATTCACGACATAGGAAAAACACACCCGACATTTCAAGGCCGTGATGAGGAAACGCTGGAAATATTAAAACATGAGGGCTTAAATCAAGTGTCATTTGACACTCGGTTTAGACATGAACAGTATGGTGCGAATATCTTTGACAAATTGAGCGCTGAAGATGTTGATATAAAAAATTCAGATATTATATCTCAAATTATCAGGATGCATCACCAAAAAGAACAGAAAAAAAATTCTGATATTGATATTATAAAAATTGATGATAAAGAAAAGGCAAAAAAATGGATGCATATCCAGAATGAGATTTATGATTATATAAAGAATGTTTTTCAATTTGACAATCTAAATTTGATAAACAAAAATATCAGCAAGTCAGAACTGTTTGTAGTACAAAATGCAATCTTAGGTATAATGATTACCTCGGATTGGATAGCATCAAACAACTACGTGTTCGACAATCAATCGTATGAAAATATAGACGAATTTTTGAAATCAAGAAAGATTCAGGCGCTGAAATTCCTGAACAATGAGGGGATGATACGGCAGCAAATTCCAGTGATGCAGGATTTCAGGAGTGCATTTGGATTCAATGGAAGACCGGTACAAAATGATATTGAAAAAATTGTACATAAAAATGACATTAAATGTATGCTGATTGAATCCGATTGCGGTTCTGGAAAAACCGAGGCGGCGTTGTATGCAGCCGCCGTTCTGGGCAATCGTTCTGGGTTATCTGGAATATATATGGGGCTACCGACCGGCGTTTCTGCAGAAGCGATTCAAGACCGTGTGGATGAATTTTTAACTTCACACGGTATGCGAAACACGAAGCTGTATACGTCAAAATCAATGCTATTAAGGGAGCCAGATAAAAAGCCTGTATGGACGGATATGTCTCGTCAGAGATTATTGGCATCATCTGCTGTTGGTACGGTTGACCAGGTAATGACTGCTGCCAGGCTGGTGAGGTTTGAGAGTGTCCGAATGGATGGTTTGGCGTCAAAGGTGCTGATTATTGACGAAATTCACGCGTATGACGCATATATGCTTGCCGTGATAAAGGATTTGCTGAAGATATGTAAAGAACTTGGTGTTCCAGTCATTATGTTGTCGGCTACATTACCAATATCTACAAAAAAAGATTTGCTGGGCGCGCTTGGCAATGGAGATATAGAATTGCATAACGGATACCCGGTGATATCGTATGTTACAAAAGATGGAAGTGTGCATGAGCACGTATCACACCAATATATGCCTGATAAAAAAATCTCGTGCGAGCTGCTGTCGATATTAAACGACAATGATAAAATTGCACGATATGCAGTTGATGCAGTCAAAGATGGAGGGTGTGAATGCGTGATTATGAATACAGTCGCAGATGCAATCTGCGTATATGACAAAATCAAAAAAAACAAAAAGAATGACTGTAAAATAATTCTATATCATTCCAGAATGACTATAAATGCACGAGATGAGACGAGTCGGAAGATTTTGGCAATGTGTGGTAAAAATAGAACTGAAAGACCTGAACGTGTCATTATTGTTGGAACGCAGGTTTTAGAGCAATCCCTTGATATTGATGTTGATTATATGATAACTGCAATCTGTCCGATTGACTTGTTATTCCAGAGAATAGGACGATATCACAGACATGGGGATGCGGGGACTATCAGGGAACATGTAGTTGTTGCGAATACTGTCCAGGTGTTAATTCCGTCCGATTTGTCCAGTTATGGCGGGACTGAGTATGTTTATAAAAAATGTTATCTTGACGCAACGATTGACGCAATTCGGGAACATAATGGTCATCTATTGATACCGTCAGGTATGCCTGACATGATTAATTATGTATACAGTCATGCCTCAATTGATGTGCGTGTTCGTCAAATTATAGACGAGGCAAATTCAGATAACGGAAATATCAAAATTGAAAACGGGTTTGAAATATACACAAGGAGAAACAACCTGACAGATAAAAACCTGAATGTCCGTTTGTCAAATACCGATGAGGTGATGACTCAAATTGCGATATTGAATGATGCGGAAATTGAAACGTTAGGACAGAGCAGTGAGGCAGACATAGAGTTGTTTAAAGGTCGTGTGGTAGCTGTCAGGGAGTCAAAAGTTAAAAATTTTAAGAATTTCTGCAAGCCTGAAACAGGAATCTTTAAAGATGTACAAATATACACAAAAAATGATTGTGTGAGCGAAGGCAAAGAAATTGTTATAGACGATGAATACGGAATGAGGATTGAAAAAATATAAAAAAATATTTGGAAAAATGGCAAAAAAAATATTTTTTCGGCATATTATATGCAGAGGAAATGATGCGTGACGAGTTGAAAATGGTATTTGTGCAAATTGCACAACGAGGTGTTTAAGGCGGCTGAAAGCCGCATAAACATTGAGTGTCTGCCCCTCGCAAGAGGGGATGAATCGAATGCTACTCCGGGCCAGTTCTACGCATACAGGTCTGCCCCTCGCAAGAGGGGATGAATCGAAGAATGGGATAGGTAATTTTGATAGTACAAAAGTCTGCCCCTCGCAAGAGGGGGATGAATCGAGCGATGAAGAAATTTCAAACATTGCAAATGTGTCTGCTCCTCGTAGGAGGGGATGAATCGAGGGATGCCCTCCCTCTGGTCAGTTCATCCCTGTCTGCCCCTCGTATGAGGGGATGTTTCATTTGGAGTATGTAATCGGTATGACTTGCGAACGTTTGCCTCTCGCAGGAGGGGATGTCTCATGGAAACACTGGAATATGAGATACCTAGTTGAGCCTGCCTCTCACATGAGGGGATGTTTTTATTTTTGCTAATTTGTAACGCAATTTTTTTTCTTCTGTAAAATTCATCATATTATGCTTGTAAAACTAAAAAATAACAAAGAAAAGGAGAAAGAAAAAAAATGAGTTATGCAGATTTAGTATTTAAAAATATGTGTCAGGACATTCTGGAAAACGGAACTGATACCCGTGGGGAAGCGGTTAGGCCGCATTGGCCGGATGGCACCGCAGCCTACACAATCAAAAAATTCGGCATATGTAACCGGTATGACCTGCGAAAAGAATTCCCCGCACTGACGCTGAGAAAAACGGCGCTGAAGAGTGCGATGGATGAAATTTTGTGGATTTGGCAGAAAAAGTCAAATAACATTGCCGATTTAAACAGCCACATTTGGGACAGCTGGGCTGATGAGGATGGCAGCATTGGTGAGGCATATGGCTATCAGCTTGAGAAAAAATTCCAATGTAAGGATGTAACACTTGAAGGACTGCGGACCGCATTTCCGGATGGCGAATACGAGCGGGTTGGTTTTGGTACCGAAATGTTTGTCGCGTTTGATGATGATGGCAATGTCGCCCGCTGGTATGCAGTTAAAACACTAGGTGAACCGTGGAGCATGGACCAGGTGGACAAGGTTATTTATGACCTGAAAAATACACCGTTCAGCCGCAGAATTATGACAAATATTTATAATTTTGCAGACCTTCACGCAATGAATTTGTATCCATGTGCTTACAGTATGACGTTTAATGTCACTCAGGATAAGGACTCTGACCGATTGGTTTTAAATGCTATTCTGAATCAGCGTTCTAACGATATCCTTGCTGCCGGCAATTGGAATGTATGCCAGTATGCATTGCTGGTAATGATGATTGCCCAGGTGTGCGATATGATTCCAGGCGAGCTGGTGCATATGATTGCTGATGCACATATCTATGACAGGCATGTTGATATTATTAAGGAGTTGCTGACGCGAGAGCCGCTGCCGGCTCCGGTTGTAAGATTGAATCCGGATGTAAAGAATTTTTATGAGTTCACTGTTGATGATTTGATTGTTGAGAATTATCAGACGCATCCGCAGATTAAGGACATTCCGGTGGCGATTTAACACGTGCTTTGCATAATGCGGCAGTGAAAACAATAGGCTGCCGCAAAAATAACAAAATCAGAAAGGAAAAATAATATGAAAATTGTGCGAGACGGAAAAGAATATGAGTTAACATCTGAAGAGCTGGCTGCAGCGAGTGCAGAGTTTGTAACAAATTTCATGAAAAGTGAGATGATGGGGCGTTGCGAAATTTCTGATGAAGAACTTGCTGAAGAGCTTGCTGAAAAAGCATATGACAGATATTGCGAAGGAAACGGAGAGACAGAAGGAGAGTGTATTGACTGGGCTTATTACTCATGGCTTGAATCTGCAAAAGAAGAATAATCCTGCTGCTTAATTGGCAGCCCTGCTTTGGGCAGGGCTGTTTTTTTGCGGCAGAAAAATCAGAGAAAGAAAAAAGCATGCAAAGAAAAGAGAAAACGAATACTCAAAAAAATCTTAAAAAAGAACAAAAAAAAGAGAAAAAGAACCAGCTGTCTATGCGACAGCTGGTTCAATGTTGAAAAAGTGTTTCGTTAAAGCGTGAATTTGGAACTCGGTTTGTCCTGCGTCTGCGTCAGCAAATATGCTACAATTGAGGGCTTATCTGCCTCATTTGCGGCCTGCAAAAGCTGTTTGATTGCTGCTTTTGACAACAACTTAAAGCCGATAAATTCGGCGAACTCATCATCCTTGTTTTCTTTAATATATCGCAGCGCAATCTGTTTTGCACAGCGTCTTAAGTACTTTTCAAGTTTAGCATCTGCTCCCGGACTCTGTTTGTAAATATAATATGCAGTGTCCTGTTTTAATTCGGTGCTTATCGCACCGTAATACAAATCATGCAAATCGGATTTGCAAAAATAGCCACTACTGCATTGCTGATTTAACCTATACAAAGTCTTGTAACTTAAAGATGCCGGTACAATAAACTCATTATCTCCAACAATAAGTTTTTTTACGGGGGATACGCTTATATCCGACAGAAATGCATACGGCAGACCTGAAAAAAGATGAGGAGTACGTAGTTCTTGTACGCAACTAAAACTTAATTCTCCGGCGTATTTGATACTTTTTGGAAGAGTTACGCTTTTCAGTTTTTCACACCAGTCAAATGCACGCCGTCCAATGGTTGAAATCCCTTCGTGCATTGTAACAGATTTAAGGCTACGGCAGTTAAAAAATGCACTATGTCCGATGTCTGTAACCTGAGGAGGAAACTCAACATGAGTTAAATTATGACAATCGGCAAAAATATTGTTCGCATAACCTCCGATTTTTTTAATTCCGGGCCCGAAATCTATTTTGCGGATTTTAGACTGCCGAAATGCGTCCTTTCTAATAGTTCTCAATGAAGACGGAAATGTGACTGAATCTATTCTTGTTCCGTAAAATGCAAAATCATTAATACAAGTTACACCTTCAGGAACGATAATATCTCCGGTTTTCTTGATTGGGCATAGAATCAGGCAACTCATATCTCCGGAGTACAGAATCCCATCTTTTGATGCGAACCCGCTGCTTGGGGATGCTTCAATACATGATACATTTGTTGTGTTAAGATATCTGTATATTCCAAACATATTATTCTTTGAAAATTCAGTGTCTGCAACCACAATTGTTTCTGGCAATTTATTGATTCCATTAACATTTTTAATATTCCTGATGACTGCCCGTTTGACATTTTTGTAATCTATATCTGTCGGCAGAACACATTTGGCGTCTTCCGGAAATTCAATTTCTTCAGCATCATCATCTACGCCAAAGACAATATTTCCGACCCTTTTGAGACCATTTTTTGACGGAATATCAAAAAATGATGAACCATCAAAGGCGTGATGGTTGATGGTATGAATAGTATTAAAAGAAGTATCGTTATTGAAGAAGGAGGCTAACTGACATCCTTCAAACGCATAATCATCAATTATATTAATGTCATACAATGGCTGAATTTGTTCATCCGGCTTAATGCAAAAGACATTCTTCAATATCTTATTCACGACTATCAACCGAACGAGATATTGACAGCTAAGGAAATATGGATTATTGGAGTCCACGTTTCTTACATTCGGAAACATGAAGTTGGAAATATCAATATCCATGATATCTTCCTGAACAACCAATTCTTCTACATCAGGAAACTGCTTAAAGATGTTTCTTAATTTGACATTGCGGCTTAATCTATTTCTATTTGCGTTAGGTCCGGACAAAACGATACTTCGAATTCCAGGCTCAACATCGATATCAATAATATCAGTCATCTTACTGTCTGCAAAGTATAAATATACGCCTTTCTCAGGAGAAAACGAAACTAAGTTTTGATTATTTTTCATTTTTCTTTTTCCTTTCTTTGTTGCAAAATTTTTTATTTCAAAAATAATATGCAGGAAAGGATGGGGAAGAAAAAAGGCTAAAAATTAACTCGACAACTTAAGCCCTGCAGAATTTCTGCAGGGCCGGTTTTGCATACGACTATTTGTTTTCTTTGAATTTTTCGATAATCGACATTTCTTCGAATTCCAATGGGTAGATTCCAGCTTCGCATGGTACGGACAATCCGCGTTCAATACGAATTGGATTTGTTGCATCAGTTCCAAGTTCTCGGTTTTCTGTTCTGTATAGTTTTTTAACATTCCTGCTGCCATCTAAAATATAGTCGCCTTCAAAAAGTTCTTCTCCATTTTTGTCAAAATATCTGATATTTTTGCCATTTCCATTTCGTAAAATTGTCGCTCTTAATTCCATATATATCCTCCTTAATTTAGTTCTTTTGCCATTTGTTTTTTGTATGTTTGGAGTATATATGATTCAGCATCGAAAGTCAATGTTCTTACAAAAGTTGTAAGATTCGGCGAATTATACAAAAATAGCAGTGAAAAATCATTCAATATTACCACTTGTACATATAATCTTATTTTTTTACTTTTCAATCATATTAAAAATGAATCTTAAAAGTATATAAAATATATAAAAAAAGAAAGGAATCTATACATATGAACACAACAGAAAAAACAATCCAAGACCTTATCGTAACCCGCAATGCCTGCGGCAGCAGGGTTGTATTGGACGGAAAATCATGTATCGCTCCGATAGACGATAAAGCATTTTTCGATAAATGCCTGATGTACAGCGATAGCAAGAATCTGCATGCAAAAAATACTGTTGCCTGGCGGCCGATGTCTGACGATTGGAAAGAACAATGCCGAAGCAATTCGTTCTGGTTTCAGGATACTGTCGCTGAGGCGAAAAAAATGTTCCCAGGAATGGATGAACGTCTGTTTGAGTTAAAAGCTCGACTTCTTGATTTTGCCGGTGAGGCAGTCTGCCTGCCTCCGTATGAAGAAGACCTGGAAAATATTTTAGAATATGGCCAGTTCTGGCTTGGATATAATGCTGAGATGGTGAAAGGTGAGGCATGCCAATGCCACAAAAATTCGGCAAGAGTATGGCAGAAGAATAAGGATAAAACAGTAATCTGCACCGGATATGCATTATCTGCTGATGGCATGTGGAGACAGCATAGCTGGTTGATACACCGCAAGCCAAGGTCAAATAGAATCGTAGAGACGACAAGACCGAGGGTTTTGTATTACGGCTTTGCGATGCCGCCGGAGTTGTCAGAAAGATTTGCTGACGAAGTTTTGGATAGTATTATGTTCTAGAATACACAAAGACCTGCGAACTTTTCGCAGGTCTTGTTTTTTTGGTGCTATATTCTTTTTTAGCCCGGAAGTTCTTCTTTAATTTGGTCAAGATAAGCGCTCATTATCGGAGCCACCTGTTTAAAAGATATACGATACAGACGCCAAGAAAAACTTTTTCAGCATATTAAATCAGAGCAGAAAAAATACTCTGAGCTAATAAGAACATAGAAAAAAGGAGAGATTATTTAATGCTAAAAGAAAAGAAAAAAAATAAGGTTAAATCAGTTTGGAAGAATGGCGAGTTGAAAATTGTATTCGCAGAGCCGTCTATACAGGCACACGGAGGCGTTGTTTTTGCTGAAAGTGCAAGAGATATTTTATATTATTATTATACTGTTGAGGTATTCAAAAAGGTGAAAAGTAACTGGAAAAAGGAGTTTGATGTAAGCACATATGACTTTCCGGCACTTCTGGCAGCAGTAAAGATTATTGAATGCATTTTGGAGGATGATTTTACTGACGAGAGCTGGCAGGTCGATATGCGGGAAGGCGTGAATGGAAATATGAATATCACCTGGTATACAAAGACTTACGATACGTCGAGTTTTGCTAACGAGGATTATTATAAATTTGAACGTGTCGTACGGGTAATTGAAGGCGAGGATACGTCAGAACATTTCGTTTTCTCAGTCGGAAGTGGCCTTGATAATTGCAATTTTACGAAAGTACTGAAGTGTATAACTGCTACATATCTTAACCGTGCTGAGATTGAAGCTCTGCGTGATGTGATGAATGATTTTATTCAGAAAACGATTGATGACTTTAACAAAAAAGAGCGTAAAAGAATTGAATTGGAAAGAAAATCCTTAAAGATTGAAAACGGCAAGGTGTATGAATACAGAACCGTATATTTCGATGACCCTGACAATCTTGATTCAGTATATATCCCCGGGGATGTCATTGACTTCACAACGATTGAAAAGTACGACGATAAAGATATTTACATTGATTATCATAACTGTATCATCAAGTCAGTTGAAAAGAGTAACGCCGGTTCGGCGGGATATATTACAGTGACAGGAGGTTACAAAAATGGAGAGAATGGATTAAAAATCCGGCATCTTGAAGATAAGTCAATCAAAATTCCGCTTGAAATCATCACTCATGTTTTTAACGACATGTGTGATTCAGAAAAATTAAAATATACAAAAGAGCAGTGCCTTGAAGACTTCTGGCAGCTATTAACACCAGAAGAGAAAAAAGAATTTGTAAAAACACCTTTAAAAAAATTGGTCAAGAAGTGGAAGTATCCGGTCATTGATAGAACCTGGATGTGCAGAGATGAGCATGGGTTTGATGAGCCAGAGAAAGTTGCGAAATGGGTGGTAAAAAAGATGAAGAAGAGGTCTGAACGGGAAAAAGAAGAAAAGTTGGGTTAACGAAGGGCAGAAATTTCCGCCAGAAACACGCTTAGCTCAGACTAACGACTTCACTTATCAGCCTCTACGAGGCTTGGGTACACGCGAGCGCAGCTCGCGGTATCATATTCTGTACTTTAGCATATTCAGCATATTAAATGTGAAAAATAAAAATTTCACTTAAAGAAAGGAATGAAAGATATGACTAATATGAAGATGATGAGCAAAGAGGATTTTCTGAAAGTGCTGATGGGTTTGTTGGAAAATCAGGGGATTAAGACAAGCGTATTCATAATGAAGAAAGAGCATGGAAGTTATACCGGTATCCATAGGGTCTCCGATAATGATGGCGAAACTATCGCAGCAATTGTAAATGTCGATGATTTATATGATAAATTCATTCATGGAAAAGCAGGTGTGCCAGAAATGGTGGATATCGCAATGGAAGCTATGGATATATTGTCTATGTATCCATCTCAGTCGTCGCCTGATTCTTTAAAATGGTTATCGGATTGGAGTGTTGTTAAAAACCGGCTGTTTTTATCATTGTGCAATAAAAATGCAGTAGAATACCTAAACTCTGTAATTCACAAAGATATTCCCGGAACAGACCTCGCGTTAGTACCGAGGATATTTGCTTTTAATGATGGAGAATCATTTGCAACGTTACCATTAAGTCACAAGAACCTGAAATCTTATGGAGTTTCTGAAGAGGAACTGTGGAAGCATGTTGCAGCATCAACGGTAAAACTTCAGCCTGCAAAAATCGATATCGCAGCAGCAAGACATGAACAGACAAACGAAATAGACGTAACTAATTCAATTATCAGTATTTCTTCTGGTTTTGGTTCATTTGGTGCAGCTGCTTGTTTCTATGATGGAGTGTTGGCGGGCATAGAAAATGTAATAAGAGAGAAGTTTTATATATTACCAATGTCATCACGAGGAGTATTAATCCTTCCAGAAAAACTTGTCAATGATGCAGGATATCTTAGTTTTGATGGCTGCTTAGACATTACAAGTTTTTGCCAGGATACAGCAGTGTATCGTATGCCAAAGTCGCACGAAGATTACCTGACAGATTCAGCATATTTGTATGATTCTGGCAAGCTTTCAGTCGTTAACACAAAATGATATACATATTAAAAGGACAGTAGCTATTACTGTCCTTTTTTGGTAAGATAACTTTATTTTTTAACTTCGTGCGAGGGTTCGAATCCCCACACGAAGCACTGCACTCAGCCTTATCGACGGGCGGGAAACCCGCCCTCGTCTGGTACACGCGAGCATAGCTCGCGGTATCACGGCTTCGCTTGTCAGCCTCTGTGAGGCTTTGTAACAAAGGTGTAAGCCTGAGTTATCAAAAAAACACAAAATTTCCATAAAAAAATCCTCAAAATTTTTCCACTCATTATTTTTTTAAGCATATTAAATTTGTAAGTGAAGAGACGAAAACACTACAAAAAGTTAAATTAAAACCTAAGGAGAAAAAAGATGAGTGTTTATTTCAATAAAAAAGATGAGTTAAAAGAAAAGGCTGTAAGTCATTATAAAATGATGGAGGCAAGTATGGGTGAAGAGATTGCCAAGTGTGTAAAAAACACAAGGGTTTATGGCGGTGATGGGATTGCGGTAACGTCTACTGCAAAAAAAGAGACAGATGACGTTGTTGCATTTGACAAGTATGATATGCAAATGAACGTTGTCGTGGACAACCTTGATACTGTCAGGTCTATGCTTGCTCATCGAGATGGAAAGACTGCTGTTCTTAACTTTGCAAGTTATAAAAACCCAGGCGGTAAGTTTATGGAAGGTTCCTCCGCACAGGAAGAATGTTTATGTCATACCTCTAACCTGTATAACGTTTTAAAAAGATTCCCAAAATACTACGAGTGGAATAAAAAACATAATAATAAGGCTTTGTATGCAAACCGCGCCATGTATTCTGAAGACGTAACCTTCCTGGATGAAAGCGTCTGTGTTTATGGAGCGGACCCAATCCATGTGAAGGCTGATGTCATTACGTGTGCTGCCCCGAATTATTCTGCCGCAGGAAGATACGCAGGAGTTGAACTGGACAAAAACAATGCGGAGTTATACCGGAGAATCAAGTTTGTACTTGACATCGCGGAAGAGAACCATGTAGATACGTTGATTCTCGGAGCCTTTGGCTGTGGAGTTTTTGGTCAGGATGCAGCAGTGGTCGCAAAATATTTCAAAAAATGTCTTAGTACATATGATTATCATTTTAAAAATGTATACTTCTCCGTATTGAACAGAGGAAAAAGTGAAAACTATGAAAAATTTAAGTTGATTTTTGGAGTAGCCAAAAAATAACACTTCGGTTGAGGTCGCACAGTGCGGCCTCGTTTTTTTTGCGCAAAAAATTGGAGACGGGTTAAAAATGTGATAAAATATAGCCAAAGGAGGTATAGGTATGCGATATTACAGTACACAAAGGCCACTAGTTCCTGGTGGCTGCCCTAGAGCGGGAGTCCAAAAGGTCCACAACTATGACGAGAAAGAGTTTTGCGAGGAAATCGGCCGTGAGGCTTGGGGATATGTCGATTATGACAGAGAACTGACAAATGAGGAAGTGGAAGATTATGAACTTCTTCCGGCAGGAATTAAGAAATTCTGGGCCGTAACGACGACGTTTTGTGATGACAGTCATGTAGTTTCAGATATTACAGATGTTGTAGAAACGGTCAGAAAGCCAGAAGATAGTTTCCTAGAGACAAAAACGAAGGATATATATGTCGATTGGTTTGAAAATGAAGAAGAAGCAAAAGGGAAGATAAAAGAAGCGTTGAATGCGTAAAACGGAAAAAGCCGCTGAGAAATCAGCGGCTTTTTTGTCATAGGTCAAAAGTATCATCGATTGCTTTGTCAAATACTTCCTGCGTATTATTGGATTTGCCAAGACGTTCCATAAGGTATGCTACAACAATAGTCTTTTCTTTTTTGCTGGCGATGGAAAGCAGTTCAGGAATGATTTTGTTTGATACTGTTCCAAGTTTAAAGAATTCTACGAATTCCTCCTGCGTTTTTTCTTCGATATATCGAATTGCCATATCCCTGCATTTCTTTTTCATGTAAGAAAAAGCATCAGGGTTTCTGGAAAGTCGATATTCCGCAAGTGCAGCAGCCTGTTTCTCGCAGGCATGTGCAGCTTTTAAGAATAGTCTTTTGCGATTGGGACCCATAATTATGCTTTCAAAATCACGATTTAATTTTTTTAATTCTCCCCGTTTTATCACACGTGGAAGCACCGCTGTGTTCCCTTTATATGTAACTTTTACATAGTCATCAGAAAGCACACGTTCTTCATTGTAATACCCATCATCTTCCAAAACAATTGAAAAAATGAAGTTCTTTGGGATGCTATCGCTGATAATAACATGTTCAGCAGAGCAAAAAGCCTGATTCCCTATAGAAATTGAACCAGATGGAATTGTAACTTCTTTCAGTGAAGTGCTACCGAACGCTCCTCTACCGATGACTTTTAAGTTTTTAGAGAACGTAATATTGCGGAGATTTATGCATGGTGAAAATGCAAGCTCTCCAATCTCTTCCAGGGAATCCGGAAAAGTGATTTCGGAAATATTACTACACGAACTAAAACATTCATCTCCGATTTTTCGTATATTTTTTCCGAATTTAACATCGTGAACATCACTACACATAAATGCGCCATATTCAAGCTCAATTATACTATCAGGCATTATAATGGCACTTAATCTTCCGTTTCGGAAAGCATTGACACCAATGCGCTCAACGCCCTCATGAATCCGAATACGCCCGGGCCTGATAGCTGGACATTCCTCAAGAGTCTTTCCATCCTCGGAATAAGCAACACCGGTGTCTCCATATTTCCTATTTTTACGAATTTTATGTTTTGGTGAAAAAAGATTGAATTCGCCTGTTCTTGAAATAAATACAGGGTTGTCTTCTTCCTGGACAGCTGACATGTCCATAAGTTCTTTTAAGTTATCCATAATACTCATAATATCTCTTCCTTTCTTTGTCTATTATGTCGTTTCAGATTAAATATGCAGGATTAAGAAAAAAAAGAAAAAACACAAAAAGAAATAAAAATTCAGCATACTGTACATGAAGTAAGAAGTAAAAAGAACGGCTGAGTTTTGTCAGCTTAAAAAAATGGAGGAAAAAATATGAGTAAATTAACATTAAGACAGTTTACAGATGTTGTTAAAGCCCTGATGGAGGCGAGTTTAACGAAAGAGTATGGAATCAGGCTGGAAATCATAGAAGAGCCTGACGAAATATCTGATGATGGAGTCAAGGTGACTCTCAAGGTAGAAAAAGAAAGCATAAAAGAATGTACAAAGAGCGGGAAAATGTGTGAAACGTATTCTTGTGACTGTAACAGTAATGCGTATTTTTTCGATATGGATGAGAGCTATCACGATTACGAAGAGCGCATGGACAAAGGGGAAGAACCTGAATCTGATATCCTAAGAGATATTACGGATAAAATGCTAAAAAGTATTACAAAAGAGATGGAGGAAAATCCAGAACCAGCTAAAGAGAAGAATAACGTGCGAGAGGAAAGCATCTGTTCGGACGATATGGATTCAGGTTCCTGCTCTGAAGATGATGCTGAGGCTGACGCCGAAGAAACAGCGTTTGTGTGCAAATGCATTATGAAAGCGGCCCTGGTATGCGCAGCTATTCCAATTGGAATCTTCGTTGCAAAACGTTATTTCTCTGACAAAAAGTAAGGAAGAAAAGACTAAAAAAAAACAGCTGAATTTTTTTCGGCTGTTTTTTTTGTTCATGCAAAAATTCTGCATATTAATTTTGTATCAAAAAATAAGGCAGGAGGCAAATACTCCTGACCAACAAAGAAAAGGAGAAAAACATGAATAAAATGAATTTAAGAGAATTTGCAGAGGTACTGGTGGCAATGATGAATCAGCAGGGCACAGTGTGCTTTCTGAATAACGACAATCCGGCAAAGCAGCTGGCTGTTGCAATGTCAAAAGGTGACGCATGTGCTTACGCTCCGGTTGCTCCTCTTTGGGACTCTTACGAAAAGGGGGCTGACCTTAATCAGATGGCAGCAGCAGTATCTATGGCTATGAAAGAGGGCTTGGATAAAGGCTCTGAAATGGTTAAGATGAACGCGGACAGATGTGCACAGCAGCCAGCCCCATCATTTAAGAAGCATGAGGCAAAAGAGACTTCTGACCGTTTTGCAAATATGGGTAAAAACCATACGGCATATTCAGCAGAACAAAACCAGGGACAGTCAAAGGCAGCAAGGAAAGAATTCTTCCCGAATACTGAAGAAGGAAGACAGAAGGCAATGAAAATGCTGCAGGATATTATGGGGACTTTGCCAGACACTATGGCTGCACCAAGTGGATGTTCAGACAACAGATTTGTCTCCGACAGTAATAGCCCATGCAGTAGTGATTGCTCTTGCGGAAACGGATGTAAACCAAATCGGACATATCGCCCAGAGCCTGCAAAACAGGGCAATGATGACTATGACCCGACAGATGACCTTCCGGAAAACCTGCGCTCACAGCTTGGAGAGATTCTGAAGAGAATCGGTCTGCAGCCGCAGAACACGCAGAGCAAGCGTTTTGATTCGACCGATAGAGACTTTGTGTTGCAGACAGCATACCCAATGCTGGCGGATGATGAAACCATTGCAGCACACCCGGAGGCTTTATCTAGAAAAGTTCTGGATATGAATATCGTGTATTGTTTTTATGATAACAATAATAGCGTTATGAATGATGGTACCCGTGTGTTAGGGAAAAATTGCCTTGAGAGATTCGACCTTAAGGAAGAAGACGTCTATAATGCCGCAATCAATAACATTGTTGACAGCATTGTTGTTGGGGAGGCAAAAGATATTATCCCAAATACATTTGTAAATTTTGTGATTTTATCAACAGAAAAGTACAAATATGGTGCTGCGGCTTTTCTTGGCGCTGACGTGCTCAAGAATGTAGCAGATAAAATGGGTGAGTCTGCTCTTATGGTAATGCCAGTTTCCGCGGAATTTGTAGCTGTTTTCCCGGCATCAGATACAACGTCAATTAACGGGACAGTTTTAAAAAATGTCATTAAAGCATTAAAGAATCTGGCTCCTGATGAGGTATTATCTAACAATGTATATCTCTATGATAGGGAGCATAACCTGTTGGCAATGGAATCATACCAGCTCTAAATTCAAATAATTCAAATAAGCATCAGCAGAGTAATCTGCTGGTGTTTTTTTTGGTAAAAAAATACGCTAAAAATGTTAAAAAAAATGTTTTTTCATCATATTAAATATAGAAAAACAGGAGGTAATCACTGGCAAAGGGCCAGTTGCATATAGAAGACAATGTTAAAAGAAAGAGCAAAAGAATCTATAAAGTTCAAGGCAAAAGCCGTCATATATGAGAACGAAACTGGCTTCAAGATTATTGCCGGTGTAGCTTTTAATGCGAAAACAGGGGAAAGAATATGCAAATGCAGTATGAAAGGTCAGATGTTTGATGTCACTGATGGAGATGAAGTATTTGCAACGGGAGACTGGGATGAACATCCTAAATATGGAATCGGCTTTAAAATGGATGCGTATGTTAAGATTATTCCACAGGACAAAAAAAGTATCTTGTGGTATTTAAAACAAGGTAATATTGATGGCATATCACAAAAAAGGGCGGAGGCTATTGTCAATAAATTCGGTGACAATACTTTTGATGTGCTCATATATCAGACCGAGCTATTACAGCAGATAAAAGGGATTGGAAAGAAAAGCATTGAGAAGATAAAGAAATGTGCAAAGGAAAAGCTCGAAGAACAGAACATGATTCAGACTATCATGATGTATATTCAAGGCTTCGGCATCAGTCCTGCATATGCAAATCGTATTTATAAGCGTTACGGTCTTGATAGCATTAAGGTGATTAACGAAAACCCGTATAGACTGGCTGACGAAGTGAAAGGAATTGGCTTTTTAAAAGCAGACGAGATTGCGCTGAAGAATGGTATGCCAAAGGATAGTCCGTTCCGTGTTGAAAGTGCTGTTATGTATGTATTAAAGCAGATGAGCGAAGATGGCGACGTGTTTGGGCATAGAGAAAAAGTGGAGAAGGACTGCCGCGATTTCTTGCAGCTGGATATTTCTTATGTAGAAAACGCAGTGAAAAGTCTGATTCAGAAAAAGAAACTTATATGCGAAGACGATGCACTCTATCTGATTCCTCTGTATAAAGCAGAAACATATGCTGCAAAAAAAATAGTAGAATTACTTCAGAGCAAAACAAAAAGGGTGAATGTAACAAAAAAAGAAGTAAAAGCAATGGGAAAAGAACTGGATAGGGATTACGCACCGGAACAGGTACAGGCTATTATAGAATCATGTCGGTCAAATGTACTAATCTTGACAGGGGGACCTGGTACAGGAAAAACCACAACAGTTAACGGAATCATCCATATGCTGAAAAAGCATGGGATGGATGCGATTTTGTGTGCAGCACCGACAGGTAAGGCTTCAAAGAGGATGAAAGAAACAACTGGAGAGAAAGCTCAAACAATACATCGTACACTGGAAGTAAAAAGTGAAGGGGCATACGGCTTCAAATTTGGAAAAAATGAAAAAACACCATTGGAAGGCGATGCCATCATTATTGACGAAAGTTCAATGATTGATATGGAATTGATGGCATCAGTATTAAAGGCTATTCCAGAAGGAATGAAACTGATTTTGGTTGGTGACATCGACCAGTTGCCAAGTGTTGGCTGTGGAAACGTATTGCATGAAATGATTGATTCTAATGTTGTTCCAATCGTAAGGCTGAAGACCATATTCCGTCAGGCAGCAGAAAGCCAGATTATAAAAAACGCGCATCTGATTAATGAGGGTGTTGTTCCAAGTTTCAAAAATAACAGAAATGGAGATTATTTTTTCATGGACGTTGACGGAATGGAACAGGAACGAATCAGAGACTATATCGTAACGTATGTGTGTGACAATTTGCCGAGATATTATAACGTGGGTGCTGATGAGATACAGGTTCTGGCACCAATGAAGAAAGGGCCGACTGGTGTCTGGGAGCTTAACGACTATATCCAGAACAGGATTAACCCGCCAAGTGCAACAAAACAAATTATACCATGTAATGACCACCTGCTGAGGGTTGGAGACAAGGTAATGTACACATGTAATGATTACGATAAAAAGATATTCAATGGTGATGTAGGCAAGATTGTTTCAATCTGTCTGACGCAGGATGAAGCAGACGATGCTGATGAAGACAATGCCGATGAAAGCGCAAAAAGAGGATTTGTTGTTGATTTTGATGGAAACAGAGTCCATTTTGATTTAAGCAAAGCGCAGGATTTTATCCTTGCTTATGCAACAACGATACATAAAAGCCAGGGAAGCGAGTATGATATCGTTGTGATGCCGCTTACAACCGCAAATTATATCATGCTGCAGAGAAACCTGTTGTACACAGCCGTGACGCGAGCAAAAAAAGTATTCGTGTTGTTTGGACAGAAAAATGCAGTGGCCAGAGCAGTTAAGAACCTCACTGTTGTCAATAGAAATACAAGGCTGGGGTCTAGGATATCAGAGGATGCAGGATTCCTGCTTGAAAAACAAAATACAAAAAAACATGAGCGCAAAACAGCTTAAGACGGCTGTTTTGCGTTTTTGTATCAACAAAAATTCTTCATTATGAAGATATAAGAAATACGTAAAAGAAGAATGGGAATAAAAGCAATTTTTTACACAAAAGAGAAGGGAGGCCGGTTTGTATGGCATCAGAGAACGACAGACACGAAGCGTATAAAAATTACATCGCTGCAAACGAGAGCACTGTTTTAAAAGGATTGAAAAATTGGCTTCTGTTTGGAAGGCCGATAGCAGAGGCAAGCATTTTATATGAAATAAGAAAATGCTTGGACCCATGGCCAACACATTTTATATTAGAAAATTCGCAGAGCAGGAAGGTTCGAGACGGTGTTTTATTGGAAAACGGCTATGTTTGCAAAAATCTTACAATAAAAGATTTCTTGAACGAATTTTCAGGAAAAGTTTTCTTATGCGAGGGCGAAAATGGGCATGACGAATATTATACGACTTACGGGGAAGAGTTAGACATCCCCATTGGAAGTGTAATGGAAAAAATGGCTAAAAAAGGGATGGAGGCTATTTTGAAAGACAAATTCAAATCGTATGAAAACATGCAAGATGAAGGTGTATTCATGGAATATCTGTTCAAGGTTGTTGATATATATTCAGCCTTATCGGTTATCCGGTTTTATCGAATGGAAGAAATAGCATTAAATGACATAAGATGATATGCATAAGAAAGTTGTTTTAAGGCCTGCTTTAGCGGTAGGCCTTTTGTAATGCAAAAAAAATAAAAAAGCTCGCAAAAAAAACAACAAAAATAAAAAAATCAAGCATATTAATTACGTCAAGAAATAAACAGTTCGAGGCGAAGGAACTGCGAAAAATATACGTAGTGCCAAAAAAACATATTGAGGGCCGACTGGTAATGTGAGATTGACCGCGGCCTTCCGCCTAATAACAAAAAAAATTAGAAAAGGAGATTACAAAATTATATGGGAAGAAAATTTAAAATTGAAAGAGACTATTACGATGAGAAGGATTATTTATATAGAAAAATGCATGTAGAGTTTGAACCTGGCCTTACGGTCCTGATTGGATGCAATGGGTGCGGAAAAACCACATTGATGCGACAGGTTCGGTTACAGGTGGAGAAGGAGCTTAAAAATCCGTGTGTTATCAATTACGACAACTATATTCATGGCGGAGCATCTTCAATAAGCGAATCCATACTTTGCGGAGATATGACATTTGTTGCGGATAGTGTGATGTCAAGCGAAGGAGAAAAGATTGCATTAAATATGCAGAAACTATCCATGAAAATTGGTTCTCTTATGAAAAAATATCCGGACGAAAAAGAGTTTTGGATTTTTCTTGATGGAGTGGACAGCGGATTCAGTGTTGATGCGATTGAGGACTTGAAACGCGGCCTGTTTGATACTATATTTGGCTGTTATCCGGATAAAGATATCTACATCATCGCAAGTGCAAATGAATATGAGATGGCCAGAGGAGAGAAATGTTTCGATACAGTCAACTGCAGATATGTGAATATTAAGTCGTATGAACGTTATAGAAGTCTTGTGTTAAAATCAAGGGAGTACAAAGATGAAAGGATTAAAAAGGCGGTTAAAAGAGCGGAAAGCCAGAAAGAAAAGGCTGCCGAAAAAGACTCTGATAATGTGAAGGAAAGCAGTTTCCAGGCTCGAGAGTGGAAGAAGGAGAGATAGGAAGGAGCAGGGGATAAAGCCCCTGCCTATTTCGGATTGGTGGAAGAGCCGCCAGACATCAAGCAAACAATAATTATTCGCAAATATTTTCAGCTTGGCCGAAAATTCGTCATATTAATTCCACAAAAAAAAGAGGAGGAATTGATATGGCAATTTATGTGACTGGAGATACTCACGGTGCTAAACAATATGGATTTTGCAGTGTTGATGGATTTATGCACAGATTAAATACAGATTCTTTCCCGGAACAAAAAATGATGACGAAAGATGACTATGTAGTAATCTGTGGAGATTTTGGTGGCGTCTGGGATTTTAAAGGAGAGTCTCCGGAAGAAAAATATAACCTAGACTGGCTTGAATCGCGTAATTTTACAACATTATTTGTTCCAGGAAATCATGAAAATTACGACCGTCTGGTTGGTATAAATGACAAAAAAGTGCTAGACTCCTGGATTTTTAAAGGACTGAGCGATGTAAAGAAAAATAAAATACTGAATGGATACCCACAAAAAGAATGGCACGGCGGAATTGTGAGAGAAATTCGCCCATCTGTTCTTATGCTTGAACGAGGATATGTTTTCGATATTGACGGGTGTAAGTGTTTTGCCTTTGGTGGTGCAAGAAGTCACGATATCAGCGGTGGAATCCTTAAAGCAGAAGAATTTGAAAGCAAAAAACTGGCTAATAAAGAGGCTGAGAGATGGAATCTCGAAGGTAAGATGTTTCGTGTAAATCATATTTCATGGTGGGAGCAGGAAATGCCAGAGCAGATGGAGATGGAACGCGGCTGGGCCATGCTTGAAGATGAAAAATATAAAGTAGATTTCATTTTTTCGCATGACTGCCCGGCTTCTGATAAATATTTCATCCTGCGTGTGAATGAGCCTGATGAGCTAAACAGGTATCTTGAACAGGTAAAACAGAAAACAGAGTACAAAAAATGGTTCTTTGGGCATTACCATGAAAATATGATGATACCTGGAGGAAAAGACCTGTTGCTGTATGAGCAGATTGTACAGATTAACTGATAGGCGGTGGTCGTATGGCAATCCGGAAAGAAAAAGAAGAGATTTGCGGAAGACTCTCTACGAGAGTTGTCTACATTACAGAAGACGGAAAGCGGTTTTGTCAGGAAAGCGAAGCTTTCCTGCATGGTGAGTACCTGAAATGGCAGCAGACAGCCAGGAAAATGGGCGTCAAGTGTATCGATGGAGGGTATTATTGTAAGAACGAACAGGCATTGGCTGCCGTCGTAATTATGATATCGTATAAAACAGGCCGGTATGACTGGAAGCAGAAGAAGTTTGTCAAATATGATAATTACCAAAATTACAGATTTTCCGGCCCGGACTGGTATTTCTTCGAGCACGATGCAGGCAAGCCGTATCCTTACGGATACAGCATTAAGTCCCTGACCCAGAAGAAACAGGAATTCGCTGAATGGCTGAAAAAATACGAGGAGAAAGCGTAGTGGCTTTCTCTTTTTTTTGGTTTTTTTTCTCGCTTTCTTTTTTTTGCATATTGGATATGTAAATGTTACCGAAAAATCGGCAAAGAAAGAGAGGAATTTGTAATGGAAATGTATTTTAAACTTTCTGAGTTGACAAAATTAGAACAGCAGATGTATTACAACTGCATATATCTGTTTCTTATGGAAGCAAATATACAGCACCCGGAATTTTCTGCTTGGTATAGCGGCTTGTTTACTGACGACCTGCGCTTAAAGCCGGAGTACGAAATCGTAATCTGTGAAAAGGAATATGAGATTGCCGGGGTCACAATCCTGAAATCAACAAAAGAAGAGGCAAAAATATGCACGGTGTATGTTGCAGAACAGTATCGCCATAATGGTCTCGGAAGAAGGCTGATGGAGTTAAGCATTGAGTGGCTGGAAAATGAAAAGCCGGTGATGATACTTGATAAAAACAAGGAACCAGACTTTGCGGGCATCCTTAAACACTTTGGCTTTGTATTTCAGGAAGAAAATTGCGGATTACATAATCCGGGAAAGGTAGAACTTATATACAACGGGAAAAACTGAGCCGAAGGCTCAGTTTTTTTTGTGGGAGGTTGCGGGAGAGAGGAGTATTTGGGTGGTTGGAAGACGAAAAGAGTGAAGGATTGAAGAAGTTGGTAAAAGTGAAGGTTGCTGGAGACCGGAAGGCTGAGATTTGCTCTGTAAGAAAAGAAGAACGGCGGCGTGAGGTGTTTGCCGGCTGGCGCCGGGAGGAATTAATCTGGCGGCCAGAAGACGTTGGGTTCTGTAAAGAAGCAAGATGAGAAGAAGTTGGCAGCTGAAGGAATACTGACTTTTGCTGGCTGAAATGCTCGTCTGTGTATGCTGTTCGCAAGTTGCATGCATGCCGCTGCTCACATATTGCCCGCAGCGTCTGGTCGGTTTCCTGCATTTTTTTGCCGATTATGAAAGATGCACAAAAGAAGCCTCAAAAAAGCCTTTTTTATTAATAAAACCAGAAAGAAATTGGTAAAAATACACAAAAACAAAGCAAAAACATGGCCATTTTGTACGTTCAAAAAGTGTTTCATTTTCAAAATTTTTTAGCATATTATTCTTGTAATCGAAGACAAGTACCCGGCGAAGCCGGAAGATAAAAAAGGAGAGAGAAAAATGATTACAAGAAAAATTAAGATTGAGACTATCAGTAAAGTTAAAGATTTTGTAAACGAAATCAGCAAGGTTGATGTTAACGCTGATTTAAGCAATCCGGACAGACGGTATATCGTTGATGCAAAATCTATCCTCGGAATCTTAAGCCTGGATATCTCTCATGTGATGAATCTGACGATTTATGATGAGGAGAAAAACGCAGGAAAGTATGAAAAGATTTTTGAGGAATTTGGAGTAAGAGACAATAACTAGAATTCGAGACAGCATGGCGGCGGAAGGCCGCTTTTTTTTGTTGTGTGAAAGAATTGGCATATTAAAAACGATGTTATTAAAATTTTTATATGCTGATTTTTTCAGAAAGAAAGGATGGAAATTATGATTAATGCAATGAAGAATTATGGAGCACTCGTTGGAAGCGTTGATACTGCAATGGTGGATAAGGCAAGAGGTATCTTAATGGATTTGCCTAAGACTATGCCAAGACCGCAATACAAGAGCCAGACAAGCGGCTTAATGTGCTATCCGGTGGAAAAAGCTCTTCAGGAGTGGAGCTTATCCATTGATGATGACAGACTGCTTCTGGCGATGGCGGCCGTTGCTTCCATGGCAGATTACGTTGACGGCGTCGGCATCGCAATGCCGGTGACTGCTGACGTGATGGCCGTCATGAAATTTGTGGCACATTTGCTGGATGCTGAGGAAAGCGGCCCGGTGTATATGCGTCATGAAGTATATCATGGCGAGGAACGGGCGTTCTCTTACGTCGTTCGTGTCATCTAAGATTTCAGAGTCAAAACCGAAATGGTTTTGGCTCTTTTTTTTGCGGCGGCAGTACGGATACAAACAAAAAAAGCATAAAAAAAATTGGAAAAAATAATCGTGGTTGGGGAAAATTTCGGCATTTTGTATGTGTAAAAAAAATAGAAAAGAGGAAAAGCATATGACATACAAAACTGGAGACCAGGTGCGGGATGAAGTCAAAATACCAATGCATAAATTGATGTTTCAAAAGATAAAAAAGACATGTGAGTTTGGAAAGCCAGGCTGGATTATATTGGGTGAGAGTAAAAATGAGTTCACATCATGCTTTATAGAAGATTTTGATTTGATTGAAAAGTATTTAGATTTCGCTAATTCGCATATTCCATCAAATCGTAAACAATCACATTCAATTTCTGTGGGAATAAGACCCTCCAAAATGATTACTCTAACTTTTTGGGAAAATTACCTTGCGATAAAAACATATAAAGATATTGATAGTGTACATCTTTCTTTAAGCTTGAGCAAAGACGAATATACGATAAAATGTTATGGCAGTAAGGATATTACGATTCTCATTTATCCGGATGGAGCAGTAATGACGGCAAGACCGAATTTTGACCGCAAATATTACCCAACAACCGTTAAAAATGTGATACAGAGATTGCCAAGTGATGTTCAGAAAGCATTATTTGAAGAATTTGCAGGAAATAGCCTGTTGTACAAAGATTTTATGACCGATAAGTTTTTGGCTACAATGAGACTGACTGATTTGGATAAGAAATTCAATAAGCTTGACTATTTCCAAAGTGCATTTCCAGATGTTGCTTTTCCAAAAACAGCAAATAAAATGAACTGTTATGAGTTGTATGCCATTGGATGCGCGGAGAAATATATTGAGCCGGAACAGGCTGGATTGCTGTTTGAAAAGGATTATCGGATTGATAAAGTACAGGATTTTACCCCATCAAAGCGAAGATGCAAGGAAATTGGGAAAAATTATATAAAAAGTATATTAAAGCAAAAAGTAACTGAAGAGGTTCTTTATGAGTTCGATTTTTTTATCGATGATTATGTAGAAATGGCCATGGAATTAAAAGAAAAAATAGATATAAAAGCAGGAAAGAAAAAGATACGGAAGCTGCATGATGAATATGCGGAGCGGCTATTGAAGAAAAAACACAGGGGAAAAATAAAGATTCCGGAAACACCGTTAAAATATCTGAAATTGCCAAAAGAGTTTATTTTGCTGGACGCGCCTGGGGCGTTATGTCAAGAGCAGAAACGGCAGCATAATTGTGTGTCGTCTTATATTGGACGTATTGAAAAAGGTTCCTGTATTATTTATTCTGCAGACATTAATGGCGAGCATGTGACAATAGAAATCAGATACAGAAAAACAAGAGGAAAATATACTTTTATCGTACCTCAGTGCTTAAAAATGTGGAATGAATGTTGTTCAGAAGAAACTCTGAAATATGTGAAAGAACAGGTAAAGGAAGCGGGAGAGCAGGCGGTAAAAAAGTACGAAAGGAAAATAGAAAGAAAGGCGAAAAATCAATAGCATACTGCCGGCAGCGGGCCAAAATCAGAAATGGTTTTGGCTTTTTTGTGTGTAGAAAAAATGGAAAAAGAAAATAAAATTTGGCTGATGCCTGGAAGAAGATAAGTTTGGCAAAAAATGTTTGACCTGATACAAGATTCAGCATATTAAAACAAATCCAAAAAATGGAGGCGTTTTAATAGATGAAGAAAGATTTTGTGTCGCTGGCAAAGGCGAGGCCGGATTTGGCGAAGGAATGGAACTATGAAAAGAACGGGGATTTAAAGCCGGAGGATGTGAGTTGCGGAAGTCACAAAAAAGTATGGTGGGTACAATATGATAAAAGTCCTGTAACAGGTGAAGTAATAGATTTGGAATGGGAGGCATCCATTGTCGGAAGAGCTAAAAGCAATTATGGAAATCCAATTAAATCAGGGTATCAGGTATTAAAAGGATACAATGACTTAGCAACGTTGCGACCAGATATAGCTTCAGAATGGAATTATGAGCGAAATGGAAATCTAAAACCGGATATGGTAACGTGTGGTTCTCAAAGAAAAGTATGGTGGGTTCAGTATAAGATAAATGATATTAATAACAAAATAATAAAACTTGAGTGGGAAGCTGTGATTGCTACAAGAATTAAAGGGTGTCAAAATCCATTTGATGCAGGCCAATGTGTATTAAAAGGATATAATGACCTTGCCACGCTGCGACCAGATATAGCTTCAGAATGGAATTATAAGCGAAATGGAAATCTAAGACCGGATATGGTAACGTGTGGAGCAAACAAAAAAGTGTGGTGGGTACAATATGATAAGAGCCCTATTACAGGCAAAATGGTAACTTTAGAATGGGAAGCTTATGTAAATAGTAGAGCTATGAAAGGAGAAACTAATCCATTTAAACTAAATCGAAAAATATTAAAAGGCTATAATGACTTAGCTACAATTCGTCCAGATTTAGCAAAAGAATGGAATTATGAAAAGAATGGAGATTTAAAGCCTGACATTATTGGATGTGGCTATAAAAAAAACGTTTGGTGGATTCAATATGACAAAAGCCCTGTCACTGGTGAAACGATGGCTTTAGAGTGGAAAGCATCAGTTGTTAATAGAGCTATTAATGGCCTTGGAAACCCATATAAATCCGGTCAAAAAGTGCTAAAAGGTTATAATGATTTATCCACATTGCGCCCAGATATAGCTTCCGAATGGAATTATGAACGAAATGGAAATTTAAAACCAGACATGGTAACGTGTGGTACACATAAAAAAGTT
This sequence comes from Blautia sp. BCRC 81119, assembly GCF_003184505.1. Lineage (NCBI taxonomy): Bacteria > Bacillati > Bacillota > Clostridia > Lachnospirales > Lachnospiraceae > Blautia > Blautia sp. BCRC 81119. The sequence continues at coordinate 109,165 of NZ_QJHD01000005.1, forward strand.
TGGTGGATACAGTACGATAAAAATCCAATAACAGGAAATGAAGTAAAGTTTGAATGGCAATCAAGTATTCAAGGTAGAGTGAACGGAAACGGAAACCCATATAAATCCGGTCAAAAAGTACTAAAAGGCTATAATGATTTATCCACATTGCGCCCAGATATAGCTTCCGAATGGAATTATGAACGAAATGGAAATTTAAAACCAGACATGGTAACGTGTGGTACAGATAAAAAGGTATGGTGGAAACAATATGACAAAAACCCAACTACAGGAGAAATAATGATTTTAGAATGGAAAGCATCAATCGTTAACAGAGTAAAAGGGGCACAAAATCCGATAAAAATAGGAAGATTATTGCTGAAAGGCTATAATGACTTAGCATCATTAAGACCTGATTTGGCATTAGAATGGGATTATAAACAAAACGGAAATTTAAAACCTGATATGGTAACATGCGGACTTAATAAAAAAGTTTGGTGGACTCAAAAAGTACGAGATGAAAAGACTGGTGATATTGTAGAATATAAATGGAAATCATCCATATATGGAAGAGTCAAAGGAAATGGAAATCCGTATCTAACAACATATAAAGGTGAAGAATATATAAAACAATATCTTCAAAAAAACAACATTTCTTTCAAGGCTCAACAAAAGTTTTCCGATTTGCTCGGTACTGGCGATGGTCACTTATCATATGATTTTTCAATACCTGACGAAAAATATGGGTATATTTTGATTGAGTACAACGGCATACAGCATTATGAATCAGTTGAATATTGGGGCGGCGAAGCCGCATTAAAAAAACAAAAAGAACACGACAAAAGAAAGCGCGATTACGCCAAGAAGCATGGATATAAGCTTATAACTATTAAGTATACATATGACACATATGAAAGTGTTGAAGAATATCTGGATAAGGAGCTTAAAAAGCTTGGCGTTATAGATGACACTAGAAAAGAAGAAAACGTAAATGACGCAGCATAAAGAGAACGTATTACCGCAGCCGGCTTCGCCGGCTGCTTTTTGTCATACATTTTTGTTTGCTACACAAAAAGAAAATAAAGAAAGCAAAAAATAAAAAGAAACTCAAAAAAAATCTTAAAATTCAGCATACTAATATAAGAACAAAAAAAAGGAGCCAAAAAGGAGCCAAAAAGGAGCCAAAAAGGAGCCAAAAAAGGAGCCAAAAAAGGAGCCGAACCGAGAGGAAGAGGGGAGGCTTGGAAGCAAAGAAAGAAGAGGTGAAAAATGAGAGATATACAAAATGATTTGTTCGACGTCAAAGAGACTTACTGCGAAAGCTGCAAGTATAATATACCAGGAAAGATTTGGTGCTCAAAATATAAAAGGATAAAGCCTGTTAACGTCATGATAGGAAGGATTAAATGCGAAAAATATTGCATGCTAAACAATGTAGTCATGGCTTCAATTGTTGGTTTTGCAGTAGGCGATGCGTTAGGAGTTCCTGTTGAGTTTGCTTCAAGAGAAGAATTAAGTAAGAACCCGGTTAAAGACATGAGGGGCAAAGGGACGCATAATCAGAAAGCTGGAACCTGGTCGGACGATACGTCATTAACAATTGTCTTAATTAAAGCCTTGGGAGATAAAGAGTCTAACGTGGACAGTATAGCCCGCAGGATGATGGATTGGTTGTATAAAGGTAAGTATACAGCAAACGGGAAGGTGTTTGATGTTGGAAACACGACAAGAGAGGCTATATGGAGAATGCATAATGGAGTATCTCCGATTGAAGCCGGAGGGAAAGATGAATACAGTAATGGAAACGGTTCCCTGATGCGTATACATCCACTTGCTTTTTACTTGCTTGATGTTGATGATTTTGAAAAAAAGAAGAATATGATATATCAGGTATCATCCTTAACGCATGCAAATATTATTTCAAAAGTTGCCTGTCATTTTCTTGTGGAATTGATAATCCACCTGCTAAAAACAAATAGCATTAGAACTGCATATGATGCCGTATGTCGTAAATTTGCTGAATATTACACAGAAGACAAGATACAATCTGCGTTTGCAAATATTTTCTCAGGAAAGATACTTTCTATGCCAGCATCAAGTGTTAAGTCATCTGGGTATGTAATAGATACATTAGAGGCCGTTTTGTGGTGTATTTTCCATACAACAACATATAAGGATGCTGTCTTAACAGCGGTGAACCTTGGCGATGATACAGATACTGTCGGCGCTATAACAGGCGGAATTGCTGGCATTATTTACGGCCTTAATGCTATTCCTGAAGAGTGGATTTCAAAATTGGTTAATAAGATGATTGTGCTTAATGCTGCAAGCGATTTGTATAAGAAATGTAATAAGGACAATATCATCGATAACCTTGATTTTTCCGTGTGAAATGAGTGAAAAAAATAATCAAACCAGGAGGTAAAAACACATGCGGCAATTAATAATTGCAAGAAAAGACTTAAATATGTCTGCCGGAAAACTGGCGGCACAGGTATCTCATGCATCTATGGCGTTTCTGACAGCGCCGCTCAGGGATGCGAAAGGCGATAAAAATAATATAAAAAGAATCGAAAACGGGGATTATGTGTTTGAAATAAAAATGGACGCTGAGACTTACGATGATTGGGTTTGCGGGATTTTTACAAAAACAATATGTGAGGCAAGAAACAGGAATCAGTTACTGAAGGCGAAGAAGATGGCGGAAGAGATGGGAATGGAAGAGGGGAAAGATTTCTTCCTGATTAAGGACAACTGCCTGACGGAGCTGGAACCGGAAGAGGTGGATGAAGATGGCGTCGGAAGGACGCTGACATGCATTGGGTTCAGACCACTGCCGGATGATGTGGCGCATGAGATAAGCAGGAAGTTTCAGCTGTATAGATAAGGAGGGAAAAAATGGAAATAAAAAAAATAGATGTAACGAAATGTTTTATAGATGATTCAGATGGATTTTGGGATAATTTCTGGGAGAACCGCGATGGATTAGGCGCATCACCACATTATGCAGACCCGGATAGTGCAAGCGCGACGCTCAGGAATTATCATCAAGCTTTGTGGAGCCGAAAGCTGCCAAATGGTCAGATGATGAAGCTGGAAAAGGGAAAGAACTCAGATTATCTTATCTGGAATGGGATGAGGTTTGCGTCGGATTCAATGACAACTAGCCATCGGTATATTAAATGCAAAACTGTTATTCAACAAGTAGAAAAGCAAACAGACGACTATCGCCAATTTGTGGAAGATTCTCTTTGTTCTACATATACCATCGGAGGAATGATTATCTTTCCAAAGCTTCGCGGAAGCATGAATCAGGATAGAGGAACAAATCCAATGATTTCTGACCGTTGGGATTTAACATTGGAATGTATTAAAAGATATTATGAACAACCAGAAAATAGCAATTATGCATTTAACCCTCTTTGGAAAACAATTAAGCGAAATGAAAGTTTTTTTAAATTGTTTGTAGATTTTAATGGATATATTGAGTTCTTTTTTTTACAAGATTTCTTAGATGAAAATGGGAATATAATTCGCTTTATTCCAGATTATTTTGATGAAAATGGAAATTTTACAAAAAAATATCCTGTTCCGCAAACTGCAAAAGAGTATTTAAAAAATATTGAAATACAAAAGGAAATTGTAAAAAAAAGAAATCAGAGGATATATGAATTTGTCAATCAGTAATATTGCGCTGTGTCACATTATCGAACAACACAAAAAAACGCTGGAGAGAACATCCGGAAGAATGCCCTGCTGAGATAAATTCCATGTCAGAGGAAGAGGTGTATGAGGGTATCAGGAATTGCGCTTTTTTGGATACGGAAAGTCCTGACGAATCAAAAGAGGGTTTTGTAAGAAGACTAAAAAAAGAACAAAAAAATAAATGAAAAGCAAAAAAGATAAAGAAAAGAACAAGCAGAGAAATAAAACGAACAGGCCGATTAATCGGCCTGTTGTTTGTGCTTGATAAAATACAGAAAAAATAAAAAGTTAGTGGTCTTCGCCATATCCACAAAGAATAATTTTGCCGGTCTCGTCAACAACCTCAATCAGACATCCTGGCTGCCAGCCCTTGTATCTGAGTGGTTTGACTTTTCCAAATTCAGACATACAGTCGAAAATCTCATATGATTCTCCGTGGCAATCGTCCATATTGATGTAATCAATGAGTCTCTGTGGCGTCATTAACGAAGAAACTAATTCGTCGTCAATCATATGCTGCACCAAAAACATAGAGCATTCGCTTATCGTTGCCGGTTTTGCATCTTCATCACTTAAATCTGGTTCGTAATCTTCAATCAGGAGTTCGTCATCAAACATTTCTCCATAAAATTCTTCCTCATCTTTGTGCTTTGGACCTTCGCCATTATAATCATCAAACATCTCTCGCTCAATAGCATCAATGTCGCTTAAGCTTCCTGATATCCCTGCCATGTTATATGTCCCCTTTCTTGCTGTTTACTGCAATTCATCATAATCAAAAATCATAGGTATTACTTTTTCTTGATACCATTTTTGTTCTGATTCAAAAAAATCAATAAGCGGTGCATAATCGTGCTTTTTCTGCGCGGCACTAAGATACCGGTAATACTTGATTTTGTTTTCGTCTCTGATTACGACAGGTGTAATGTCTGCGTCAAGACATTGCTTTAACAGAATCATGCGTCCAACGCGGCCATTCCCATCCTGGAACGGGTGGATATTTTCAAAGATAGCATGGAATTTTGCAATATCTCGCAGCTCAATTTTCTTTTTGCCGGTATACTTGGCAAGTAGAGCTTCAACCATTGCCGGTACTTCCTGTGGAGGAGCAGTGGTAATATCCCCTACAAGGTTTGCACGCTTTTTCCAGTCTCCGACTGCGTATCCGTTTGCCATATCTTCGAAGACACCCTCTTTGAGGTTTTTATGCATGCCTTTGATAATATCAGCAGTAAGCGGTTCGCCTGTGTGCTTCATCATGTAGTTAAACATTTTAAAATGACCGTTCATTTCTTCCACGTCTTTTGCTCTGAAGATTGTGTCTTCGTCATCTGCGAAAAATGTACCTGTATCAAATAATGATGCGGTCTGCCTTTCCGTCAATGTACTTCCTTCAATCTTATTGGAGTTGTAAGCCATGCTGCGCTGTGTAAAGCCATATGCTCCACTGCGGTCCTGGTTTTGAAACTCAATCGTGAGGCGCTGTTTCAGTCTTTCTGTAAATTTTTTGTCCTGCATTTTGCATTCCCCTTTCTTGTTTGTTATGTATATGCAATATGCAAAATGTAGCATCTGTTAACAAATTGCGGATGTATTCAGTATATCATACAATGAGGCAAAAGAAAAACAAAAAAAAAGGCGCCAAAAGCGCCTTTTCTGTTGCTCTGGATGTTTGGCCAGGATAGACAATTATTCTTCTTTCCATTGTGTCTCCTCTGCAATATCCGTAATCTTTTTCCCATTGTATGTAAAGACAGAAGCTCCCTGGATGGCTGATACATTTCGGAGCTTTTCAGCAAGCGGCGAAAGAGAAGTGGTCTCGCCGTTGTACTCTACTTTATTCTTTTCTGCGTCCACGACCGTCACCCTGACTGAATCGTCGTCGATAAACACAAGCTCGGCCCCGACTGGTATACCGCATTTCTGGAAGTTGATTGCCGGTCTTTGCTTCCGTCCGCTGCTGCCTGAACAATGAGATTGTTTTCTTGTGCTGCTTACTACATCTTCACCTTGCATCGGAGCCACGCGCTTCAATTTGTCAGCGCTGCCTGATATGATAGCGATAGCCTCAAGCAATCGGTATGCTTTTTCTGCCGACATTGCGAAGAATTCCCGATTTTTGGCGAGACGTAATTTCGGGTTCAATGTATCGATTAATTCGTGCAGTTTTTTATCCTCCAGCTGCCCTGATGTCTCGTATGTTGCATATATCTCATACTCAAAAGGCAAGGCAGTAGTGTTTAACTGTTTTCGGCGAGCCTCTACATCAGAGGCATAGCCGATTTTGGCCATGTCATGTAGACATGGGTTTGTCATCGACGGGCGTGGTTTTTCGCCCGCGTCTGGTGCAAGTGAGCACAGCTCACTGCATCATCACATAAATATATCCTTCAGCCATCCAAGTCACTTCACTTTCTGTTTTGGCAGAATTGCTTTTACTCTGCCAACGAGGCGGTAATCTGGATTTTCTTTTCGGATTTCTTTTTCTTCTTCTGTCTCATTTTCCGGCTTGATTTTCACTTTAATCCCCCTGTAATGAGTTTCGGTTTTTGTTAAAATCTCATCTACGATTCCGTATGTCAGATTTCCATTTTCGTAGTCTTCTTTTAAAAGAACAGCGACACTCTGTTTTGGATGGATTTTTTTTCTAATCTGATAGTTCTGCATAAATTTTCCTCCTGAAATAAGTTGATTGTTTATTTTAGTATGCAGGATTTTTAAAAAAAGAAAAAAGGTTTGCAAGTGAATCACCGAAAATTTCCATTTGCTACCACAAAAGCAAAATGTTTTTCCGCAAATTTTCACAGAAATACAAAAAAGTAGCATATTTAAGATATGAAACGCAAGGAGGATTAAACATGGAAAACGATAAAAAAATCAGAAAAAGAATTTTTATGAAAGCACTTTCTACCGTAAAGGCTGTTAATGAAGTTGACTCTGTATTAGATAAAATCGGAATCAATTTGGATTTTGATGACACAGAAAAGCCAGTAGGACGGGCGATGGGCAACTTATTAACTACTCCAAAAGAAGTTGCTTGTGACGCATTGGGCTTAACACTGAAAACCGAAAAAGGATATTGCACAGGTGCATATAAGGGGCAGCTGCTTCCAATTGAGGTAGAAGTTTATTATCCGGATTCTGATGATGAGAATACTGCGATTCCGTTTTCAATTACATTTGAAGGCATGTGGGATTTATTGGACCTGGCGGCTAAGGATACAGCATGTGCAGCCAAAGTATGGGATTGCTTTGTAAATAGGGATACAGAAGCAAAAAAGTGGATTAAGAATGTATGCGATATTACAGGATGGGGAGAGGTAGACGAAAGATAAAAGGAGCAGCCGGCTTAAGCCGGCTGCTCTAAAGAAAAGAATAAGAAATGCCAGAAATATTATCCCGGGCATTTCTTATTTTTTTACTACTGCATAAGGCCTTTCAGATATTCGACAGTGACACCCTTTTCTTTCATCAGCTCTGCAAGTTCTTTAATTGCTTTAGCCTGTTTTTCTTCGGCTTCCTTTGCTTGTGCAAGTTCAAGCTGTTTTCTTAACGCTCTTCTGGTTGCTTTCATCTCTTTGATAGATGCGGCTGCGGCCTGAATGTCTTCCTCAAGTTTTGTTAAGTCTTTTTCGATTTCTTCTGTAGGACGAATTACTTTAACTTTTGGCATTACTAAAACCTCCTTTTTGCTAAAAAGTATATAACATTTTTGCTGTTTTGTATATATTTTAAGCGAAATTTTTGCAAACATTCCGATAAGCAGAATATATGTTCTGAAAAATGCGGCTGTTTGCTATCTGGCTGATTTTGTTTTTGCGTTTTTTGCCGAAAAAAATCCGGCATATTGCAAATGAAGAAAAAAAACGTTCAAAACAAGAAAGGAAGTAAAAAAATGAGTGATAAAAAAATCGTAAACATTCAGTTAACAAAGACAAAGTCGGTTGCAGCAGTAGAGATTGGAAAAGATAAGTATGTTGATGCAGATGGCGTAACATACAAAAACATGGATTCTGACTTGATTTCTGATGCAGATGATATTTCAGAAGAAGAAAAGCATACTTTCAAGTTTATGTCGTCATTGTATGATGATATTGCCGAGCTGGAAGAGCAGAAGCGTGCAATTGACGCGAAAATCGCTGCTTCTAAAAAAGAAATCAAAAAAGCAAAATCTGTCATCAGAAACCTGCAGGGCAGGATGTCTATTGCTGATTTTGCGGAAAAGGTTGGTGATATGCTTCCAGAAGGATTATTCGATGAGATGGTCGATAAAAAATTCTGGTGCTGCACAACACTTCCTGATGAGGGAGTGGATGAAAATGCCATGTATATCTTAAATATCTGTGATGTAAGTTCCAGAAAAGGCAGTCTGGAGTCTCTGCCGTTCATGTATGAAGAATACGGAGACTGGGAAATGTATAAGAACGCTGAAGAATATCTGAAATACCAGCGTATAGTTTCAGCATATGCAAAAACCCTGCCAATTAAGGCGGAGTATATCTCCAAGTTGTATTACGACAAGGAAGATGGTTTGCAGTGTGTTTCAGCATACAAAGTCAAGCTGGAAAAGAAACTGACAAAAGAATATGCAAAAGAAATTGTCGCAAAGTTAACTGATGGATTTGTGTACGGAAATTAATATTTGCCGGCTGCGAAGCGCAGCCGGATTTTTTTGTTGTAGACGAAATTCCAGCATATTACAACAAACAGAACAAAGAAGGGAGATAAAAAAATGCAAAAATATATCCAATTGGAAGGATTTATCAAATCTAACAACGAGGCGGTAGAAGCAGTTGTTCAACATCTTGCAGAAAAATACAAGATGGAAAAAGAAACGATAAAAAAATACGTGGATGGTGTCACCGTTAATCCAGAGGAAACATACGATTTTCTCGATAAAATATATACAATGACAAAAACGACCAAACAAAAGCAGCGGCTCGTATACGTGCACGTTGCCGAATATTACATTGAAAAACTTGCAGAGCGGACAAATATTGTTACAATAAGTCCGAAGGAGACGGCTTAGCCGTCCCTTTTTTTTGTTTTTGCCGCTGACAGAATCCGGCATATTGATTCTGCGCAGAAGAAGGAGTGATGCGACATGTGCAGAAAAATAAACGATAGAGAATTTCAGGTGCAGGACGATATTAACCAGGTCAACAAACTGCTGGCAAGCGAATTGCGAAGAAGTGACTGCCTGAATCTTCAGAGCATTTCTGCTTTGTCTTTGGCAAAGATTGCATACGAAATGGAAAAATTAACAAATGTAACAAAGGAAGAAAAAGAAAGTGAGGAATGGTGTATGACAACATACGAAAGATTTTGCAGAGAGGCGTATAATCTGCTTAAGAAAAATATAAAAGCAGATAATGGTGTTCCATCTGAAGAGGTTGAGAAATTCCTAAAAAAGGAGCCTCACGATTCTGAGTTCTATTTTTACTGCGGAGTAGCAGCGTCAAATGTCGTTAACGATATCTCTCACAAGAACGGAAGCAGCAGACTTTTGGACAATGATGTGGTAAACGACCTGGTGCTGTTTAAACTTCTTATCGGAATGTAATGGAAGGAGGCGCGTATATGGTATTAGCAGAAGAAAAAGAAGTGGTCTACGCACCAGAAAAATGTTATTTCGATGGTAATTGGACAAAAAAGTCTGAGATAGACGTGAGAAATCAGACTATAAGAACAACCAGAAGAGAGCTGGAAGAGACAGCGGGGATTCCGTATTGTACAAGAATTGATTACAACATGGAGTTTTAAACTAGCGGGCGTTTGCCCGCTTTTTTTCTGCTCGCAATTCCGCATATTGTATGTGTAGAAGAAAAATAAGCAATGGATAAAGAAAGGAAATATAAGCATGAAAACAGTAATAAAAAAAGAGCATGCGGAATTATTTGATGTTGAAGACAAAGACGGCTACACGCTCGCAAAAAACGGCGTGAAGTATTATATTTCACTTCAGAAACATCTATTTGTATGCACAGATATTGACGTTCCTGAGGATGTTGTCGAAGTAGCGTTTTCATCACCGGCAACAATTAAAATTGACCGTGGGATTAATAAATCATTCCCGAATGTGAAAACACTGATTATTGATTCCAATGTTGGCGAGATATCAATCCCAAATGAATTGTTCCCAAACGTGATAGAAGTTATATCATATAATGACAACTATTTTTCAGGTCCTACATTGATACATATAAATGAGTTTTGGGGAGACACTGCTTTATACAACTCGTTTTGTTTGCGTAAGGATGCAACTCTTGACCTCTCACGAGTAGAACAAATCAATGATTATGCACTCTCTGGATGTATGACGAAGCAAATTATATGGTGCCGTTCAGCGCTACATATTCGCCCACATGCATTTGATGGCTCTGTCTTTGATAATATGCAGCCACAAGATGGAGTTGTGGTTGCCGGAAATATTCTTGTAGATATTGACCATGATGCACAGGAAATAGAAATTCCGAGTTGTGTATATAATATGGATTATTCACGTGTCCAACTGGCTACAGTACCAAAACTCATCATAAATAACATTGATGGTATGCGAGGTATTGATTTATATGGGCTCTCAGGAATCGTACGATTTACAAAACAATCAGATTTGTATGGTGATGAAGCACCATTCTGGCGAAAGGACACATTTAAAAATACATACAGGATTGAAGTGGATACAGATAGTCAAAGATATAAGAGTGTTGACGGGATTCTATATTCAAAGGATGGAAAAAGTCTCCTCAAGTGTCCCACAAAAAGAACGGGCAAGGTGATTATACCAAATGGAGTGACTGAAATCAGTGCATGTGCATTCGAAGGCTCTGAAGTAGAATCTGTTACATTTCCAGATTCATTAAAAATAATTGAAAGTTATGCTTTTAGAAATTGTTTATACCTGAAAAATGTAGATTTTGGAAATGGTATTACTCAAATCGGAGGCTCTGACGAAAAGGACTTTATAGGTTTTGGCTATTTATTTGAGGCTTGTGAAAATTTAAAAAGTGTAAGCATTCCTGAACAGGTTGAAATAATTGGCTATGCGGCTTTTAGTAAATCTGGGATTGAAACCGTCGAACTACCCGCAGGCATAAAAAAGATTTGTGAATGTGCTTTTGACAGGTGCAATATCAGGAGAATATCACTACCAGCAGCTGTGGAACTAGGTAGAGACGCTATATCGGAAGTGTCAGAAATCCATGTAGAAGACGGAGAGTATTTACCACACGGGATTATACAGAGTATGTCAAAATATAACGGACTTGCAAAATATATTACTCCGGATTCTAATCTAGTCGTAAAGATAACACAAGGCAATAAGACTACATATATACCAAAGGATTTCTCTGGAATGCATACGACCATAGATACGGATAATCCCTCTATGGATGACTTGCTCACATTTTTTCATAAAAATCATGTCAGAATTCTTAGGTTTCTGGTAAGAAGTAATGCAGCAAAAGATTTTTGTAATGCACTAAGCATTTCAGATTGTTCAAATGAAGAATTACTACGACTTTTAAGCGCAACGAATGATAAAAGCATGGTGATTCGGGCGTACATATTAGACGCATTATCGACAGGCGGGAAAACCGCGGCCAACTTTGATACCTCGCCTGCCTCGCAGGACTCGTTACCAATTTGCGCAGCAAATGTCAAGCAAAGCCGTAAGGCTGAGTGCAGAGATTTTATTGATAACTCGCTTACTTTGTAGGACTCGTTACCAAGCCTCGCAGAGACTGACAAGCGAAGCCGTGCGTCTGGTACAAGCGAGCGTAAGCTCGCGGTATCATCCGAAAAAGAAGAAAAGAGTGAGAAATTAAAGCTGTAAGTAATGCAGCAGGCCTTTGACCTGCTGCTTTTTCTTTTTCTTATTTCTTTGCATATTATTTTTGTATTTATAAACACAATAAAGAAAGGAAAAGATATGAGCGAAAAATACAAAAAAGTATACAAAAATGGAACCACTTATCATATGTCAGAAAGCGGCGTATGCAGGGATATTGATGTGGAAGACTGGGTAGAAGAGGTATCGTTTGGCGAGGATGTCACTAAGATATGGCTGAGAAAAAACAGCAGAAAAAGATTTGAAAATGTAAAACGAATCCATATCGGAAAGAATGTCTATTCTATAGAAATGCCAAATACTGTATTTCCAAATGTCCGTGAGGTAACATCAGACAGGGAAAGTTTCCCTGCCGGACGCATGCTGACGGAAAGAACATCTATCGGAAAAATTGACCTTAACAAGACAACTCTTCTGAACGCTTTTTGCCTAAAACCTGAGGAGCCCTTGGATTTATCAGGAATTTGGGGAATCCGCACTGGGGCTTTGGTAGGCTGTTGCTCTGAGAAGGTTATTAATAGCGAACAGATTGAAATGGTCAAAAAGTCAGACTTTCTGAATGAATCCAATATCTGTATTGAGGATAGGACAGCAACTTGCGGAGTAAAAATGGCAGGAAGCATTGTAGTTGATATTAGCGACAGCAAAGATTATGTAATACCTGAAGATGCAACGTTAATCGCAACAGATGTGACGTTTGTGACGTTCCCGGCGGGAAGTGTAATTGATGTGCGATGCAGCAATGAATCGTTTTTCCGGGCACAACGCATGAGGTCATATAATAGCTGCAGTCTGTTCTTGAATGGAGAAGGTCACTTTGATAAAGAAGAATTTGCATGTCTTCGCAGAAGTCATGTTGAGCTTGGCCTGCAAAATGAGGAATATGTCAAAGTCGGAGATATCATATATTCAAAAGATATGACAGAACTGCTCCATTGCGATTATACTTCAACCGGGAACTGCGAAACAGCAGGAAAAGTCCTGATTCCGGATACAGTCAAAATAATAGCTGAAAGTGCTTTTGAGTACTGCAGGGGAATTACAGAAATAGTTATTCCTGATTCCGTGGCAGAAGTAGGACGTCATGCTTTCCGTTTCTGCGACGGAGTGGAAAAGATGACGCTGGGAAAGCACATCAAACATTTAGGGCATGAATGTTTTGAGTATATGAAATCACTGACTGAACTGGATATTCCGGGCAGTGTTACACGTGTTGAGCCTATATGTAGTTTTTGTAACGATTTAAAGAATATCAAAATCAACGAAGGAGTACAATCTGTGGATTTCTCAAGGCCGTGGAGCCAAATACGTCCTGATGTCCTGGAAATACCTTCTACCATCAAGGCGTTTACTAAAAGGAGCCTTATTGGAATACATACCGTTGTGTTGCATACAAATGAAATCCCGAAAGATTTACTGGCAGCCATGCATGATTACGAAGCTCCTGCAGCGAATGGTAAATATAAGTATAACTATGCACACGAAAAAGCCATAATAAGTGAAGTTCTGTGCATAAAAACGCCACGGCGAAGGATTTACATTCCGGCTGAGGCCACAGATAGAAACTTTGACATCATGAACGACTTGTTGAATCGATACGGAGTGTATGCACCGGCAAACTTCTTCCAGTATTGCAGGACAACACGCCAGAAGCTGCCACTTGCATTCATGGAATGGCAGGATGTACATGAAACGCAAACCCAGAACTACATAAGAAGAAACCGAAAAAGGTTAATACAGGACCTGATTGAAGAAAATATGGAAGACGGACTAGTTATGGCATTAAAAGATGGAATCTTTCAGGCAAATGAGATTAAGGATTACTACGACATGATTGAAGATGCCGATATGCAGATTGCAAAGGCGTATGCGCTGGATATGACAGGTGAAAACAGTAAGAAAAATGTATTCAGGCTTTAGAAAAATGAGCACCCGAAAAATAAGGGTGCTCATTTTTTGTGGGCTTTGAGGGATTTTATCAATGAAATCTGGTAACAAGTCCTGCGAGGCAGGCGAGTTATCATGCGTGCTCTGGGGCCGAATCCGGCAAGGCCGGGGAGGCGTCAACGCGTAGCCCTTGCACCCCAAATCTGCTTGTCTTTTTGGTAAATCAGATTTACAGAATGTACATTTTCATCGTCTTCTAGCATATACTCGCAGATATATTCGGCATAAGTTACTGCGTTGGCAATGCATTTCGCGGAAACCCGGATTGGTTTTTCTCCTGGAAAGAACTGGACATATATAGGAATCATCTTTCCATTTGTACTGAAAGATGCGATAACCGGAAGCGGAGTTAAATTGGAAATAATTTTGAACACCCTTTCTTGTTTTTTTACTTCTATTTTACAGAACTTTTGTTCTGATGTCAACGGAGAACGAGGAATCCCCGGCCTACCAAAAGTCGTCTGCGGGTCAAAGGTTCCGGTTTTAACTTCGCACGCGGGTCTGAACTCCAGTTCGTGCACTACACTCAGCCTTGCGGCTTCGCTTGTCAGCCTCTGCGAGGCTTGATACCGACTCCGGCAAAGCCGGGAAGGCGTCGATAGTCTTTCAGTTTTTCGCAGAAAATGATTTGCAATAATATTGTTATGTAAAGCATTGTTCCTTTTGTTTATTTTTTTTGCATTCAGAATATTTTGGCATACTAAAAGAACAAAAACAAAAACGAAAGGAACAAAAAAATGGATAAAATAAAAGTCATACGAAAAAACGGAGTTACCTATTATCTCCGGCCATATAACACCATTCATACCGGTTTATGCTGTTATGGCATAGAAGTCGCTGATTGGGTAACGACAGTAAGATTTGACAACTCTATCTTTGATGAGATATACGTAACGAAAAAACATGAGGGTACTGCAAAACCTGAAGTTATCCAGGATGTAAAAAAGGGATTTAAAAAATACACAAAAGGAATTGTGGAAATTAAGATTCAGGAAATGACGGATGGACGCAGGTTTAAGAATGTCAGAAAACTGATAATCGGAGAGTCTGTAGTGAAGATTGGAATTGAAAATGAAATGTTTCCAAACGTCAGATACATAGAATCACATTCTGAAAATTTTTATTCTGGGAGTATGCTGATGGAGCGTACTTATCCATCAGGAAGTGAGCTGCTCAATTCCTTCTGTCTTAGCCCAGATGAACCGCTGGATTTAAGTGGTGTTGTAGGCATCTGGAAAAAAGGAGCACTAAAAGGCTGTCAGTCTCAAGAAATAAAAAACGCAGAAAGCCTTTTAACAGCAAATGCAGAAACCTTTAGGAATTCGCTTATCAAGACAACTGACCAGGTGAAAGAATATGGCGTTATTATGATGGGGCCAATCATAGTCGATGCAACGTATGAGCCAAAGGATAAGACTTATATCGTGCCAAAGGACACCGCTGCGATTTGTCAAAACGTTGCGTTTAATCCAAACGCTACAATGGTGGTGCAGAACAATAATACATTTCTGAGATATATGATTTACGGTGCAGTCGTAAAGAATGTATTTTTTGAGGACACATCGCACATTTCGCTTGCAGATATTGAAAACATGCGAAATATAAACATAGAATTTTCTAAAGAAAATACAGAATATTCATCAAAAGACGGTATCGTGTATTCAAAAGACATGAAAACGCTGATTTCATGCAGCCAGAGTAAGAGTGGGAAGGTAGTCATTGCAGACGGAGTCGAAGAGATACGAGAAAATGCTTTCGCGTATTGTGATATGATTGAGTCTGTGCATATTCCTGATAGCGTAGAGCGCATCGGGGACAATGCATTCACAAACTGCGATAATTTGAAAAGCGTAGTTTTTGGAAACAGTATCAAGTCAATTGGAGCATTTGCATTTTATTGTTGTTCCAATCTGAGACAGGTCGAATTCCCTGATTCCCTGAAAAGGATTGAGGCACGCGCTTTTGATACCTGTAATGAATTAAGGCACCTGAAACTAAACGAAGGGTTAGAATATATTGGAAGGGGCGCTTTTGATGGAGGTAAGATAAGACACGCTAAACTTCCATCAAATACTAAAGTATCAAAGGGAAGCCTGAGCGGTATCCAGCGCGTAGAACTACCTGATGAAAGGATACCAGGAAATATCACGTCTGCTATCATTGGAGGATATCCACAGCTTTTTGATGATATGAAAAATATCCCATTACGGATGGACACGGCAACTGATGATGGCCTGGTCTATTGTTTAAAAACGCCAACACGAAAAATCGTGATACCTGTAACACTTAAGTGCAGCGAAAATAAGCGCAGAAGATTTCAGGCAGAATCCAGAAAGCTGGTAAATGGAGAACCACATAATTTCTTCAGGTGCTGTTCAACATTGCAGCAGCAGATTGCAGTTGCTTATATGGAGTATGAAAACCAGCCGACAGAAGAGAGCGGAAAGTTTTTAAAAGGATATGGAAAAGAGCTTACAAAAGTGATGCTGGAGCAGCATATGGAGAAAGAACTTACTGACTTAATAAGAAAGGACTTGTTTTCATGCGTGATGCTGGAAGAAATGTATTGCATTTCTTCAGATATGGGTGCAAATGTTGTAAGTGCTTATATCATGAGTAAATTGGCATGCGAAGATAAGAAGGAACTTGATTTTGCGATATAAAGATATCGGCAGGCTGAAGCAGCCTGCCTTTTTTGTTTACGATTAGTTTACAATAAAATAATTATGTAAATTACCTGTCATTGTACATGCTCTCTTTCCAGTCATCGCGATGCGCTGCGGCCTGTCTACGCTTGTCTTCTTCATAAATCTCAATGATTGGCTGGTCATGAAGTCTTGTCGTCTGCATGAAGCGTTGTACGTTTTGCAGTTCTTTTTCAAGCTTGGCGTTTTCTTTCGCTAACTGTTCGGCCTGTTCGCGGAGAGTTTGATTTTCTTTTGCGGTGTTACTGTGCTCAAAGTCTTTTATCATCTGCAAAAGTTCTTTTCTTTCTGCCCGCATGGCCTTTATGGACTTCAGCAGAGGCTTCACCTGCAGCCAGTCAGGCTCCCGCATAACGGTAAAGCCATTTGAAGTAGAAGTCTTTATATTGTCAATATCTTTTTCCGCTTTTTCGCCCATGCCGGCCATTTTTAAGATACGCTGTTTCCGCTCCAGTTCTTCTTCAGCGCGTGAGATTTCTTTGGTCAGGTAGTTGCATCTGTCGTTTAAGGTTTTCTTTTTTAACTCTTTGACATTTCGTTCGTAGTCTACTGTGTCTTTTTTTACCATATTAAGCTGTACGCCCATCTGCGCAGATATATAATCCTGCAACTCTATCTGGAATTTAGCCCCATAACAGTCTGACAGAGCTTCTTTTGCACATACCTTTTCATGTTCTTTATCTTTGTCTTTTACGATGGGAACGAAAGTAAAATGCATGTGCGGCACGTTTTCATCCATGTGTACATATGCTGAGACAATGTTTTCTTCGCCATGCTTATCCTTGAAAAAATCATAAGCATACTGAAAAAAATCGCGGCATTCGTCCATGTCGTTTGGCACATAATAACTTTCGCCATCTGTGTCAACAACCTCATGACATAATTCCCTGGGCATTGTGACAGCCCAGCTGCAGACAGCCTTGACATCATCGCGCTTCATCATCTTTACGTTGTCCTGATGGGTGCGTTCTTTTACGAAATCATAATCAGATAAACCTGTATGCTGGCCATATGCCATATTAAAGTTTAATTCGGTCCGGTCCTTATGGATATGCGAGCCGGAATTCTTCTGTGTGCGGCTGCAGTGAGCAAGCAGCCGCGGCGCTTCATTCATTCTAAATTTTGCAACTGATGCCATTGCTTTATCCTCCTGTTGATTATAAAAATAGAACAGCCGGCAGTACCGGCTGGAATTTTCTTTGTCTGGTAATTGTTACCAGATATAATATGGAGGAAATAAAAGAAGATAAAAAAACCGTCGCAGCAATGCTGCGGCGGTACGACTGAAACTTAACTTTTTGTAATCTTGATGGGTCCTGCCTCATCGTATTTAGCGGTAACAGTGTTAAATTTCTTTTCATTTTCAGGACCTTCTGCTTCTGCCATATACTGTTCCCTGGTAATATAAGCAGCATCAACTTCAATATTATTTTGCTTCTCACAGAATGTAGCAACCTTCGTAATCAAAGATTTCAAAGTTTCTTCGTCGATAGGTACTGTAAAGTCTGTATCCATTTTAAAATAAAATGCCACATCCGGTTTGTCAACTCTCCAAAGTTTCATGTACAGCTGCAAGTATCCAATAAGTTCCAGTTTTTTGATTTCTCTCATGTTTTTTTCTCCCTTCTTGGTAAAAGAATTTTTTATTCTTTTTTAATATGCTAAAAAAAAGAGAAAAGAAAAAAAAGCCGCAGGCTCTGCCTGCGGCGGGTGTGTATTGCTTTTTAGCAGTTGCTGAAATGCACTTTCTGGCTTTCGCTGCCTTCACCATTTACGGTATAATAAGCGGCCTGCTCAGCAATATTAAGATAAATAGTGATATCACCTTTCATGCCTTTGTCTGCGGCATCTTTCTTCACGGCCTTCTCAACTGCTGCCATGGATACGCTTGCTCCATTAACCTCAACCACAGTGTCGGTAATACGTGTCCTGACCGCTTTGGCTGCTGCCTTGACATGTTCTTTTGTTTCTTTTGCGGTCTCCGTTACTGTTTCTTTTACAGCTTCAGAGACAACAGATACAGCCTCTTTAACTTCCGGTTTGTTCATATGTTCTTCAATGTTTTCACCGGCTGCTTTTACGGCTTCTTCTGTCTTTTCTGCTACAGTTTTTGCGGCCTCCTCTGTTTTAGCGACGGCCTCAGTCGCCTTCTCAATCATTTTCTTTTTTGTGATTCTTTTACTTGCCATTTCTTTTAAATTCTCCTTATTTTTAATTTTCCAGCGTGATGCTGGTTTTTTAACCCAGTTAGTTGATGTATTCCACATTGAGTGTGCCTTTCTTGCGCATATTGACATTGAGAGTGTTGGCCGGGTCTGCAAGTCTCCGGTCGTCGTTAACAGAGAGCAGAACTGATTCCGGATGCCGGCTCAGGACAGTTTCTGTTGCCCGTGCAAGAAGTTCAGCAGCAGTTTTTGCATGTATTTCCTGGATTACCTGCTGATATTCAGCCTTAATACCATCAGGCTCGTTTGTGTCAACGTCTAAATTACATGTAGCCATTAACTTAGGCGTTGCTTCTGTATTGTCCACAAAATTAATTGTTAACGTCATATCTATGACCTCCCTTTGTTTCTGCGCTTTTTTAAGCACATATATATTATGCCAAATTTTTCAAAAAAAAGAAAGGCTGAAAAAGAAAGGACGATAAGAAGAAAAATGGTCCGCAAAAAAAGATAAAAAATAAAAAAATCCGGCATATTGTACAATGAAAAGAATGCGTGAAAGGGTTCAAAAAAAATGGAAAAGCGGGAGCAAAGAGTACAAAAGATAATAGAGCTGCGAAAAGAAAAAGTAGAAAAGCAAAAAAGAAACATCTGGGGCATGGTCTTGATAACAGTCATTGTGCTTCTTATGATATTCATCATGCTGTATCAAAAGAAGAAGATAGTTGACACGATGGCTTCTTATGATGTCCGCTATGAAACACTGCAAAAGTCTATTAAAGAAGAAAAGAAGCATGCAAAAGAGATTGAAAAAGAAAAAGAATACATGCAATCTGATGAGTATATTGCACAGGTGGCAAGGGAGAAGCTTGGACTGGTAAAAGATAATGAGATTGTATTTGAGGAAGAAGACTAGCACTTTGGTAAGAAGTGCTTTTTCTTTTTGCCTGATATCTGGCATGTTGAAAATGTGAAAATAAACAAAGAAGGGAGAAAAAATAAAATAATGGAAAAAATAAAAGAAAAGATGACGGTTGCGTCTGCGGATGGAAAGGTCACATTCTATCTTAAAAAGCGGCCTGACGTATATTTGTATGACTGCTTGCATTTGGATGTCATCGATGATGTGGAAGAACTACGGCTGGACATTCCCGGAATGACTACGCTGCTATTATCTGAAGAACATGTCTTTCCAAATGTAAGAAAAATCTACATCGGAAAAGAAATACAGAACATAATGATATATAATAAGACATTTCCGAATGTAAGAGAAGTGGAATCTGACAGTAATGTTTTTTGCTCGGGGTCCATGCTTGTTAGAAACGAAAATTTCGGCATGAGCAAGACTCTTTTAAACACATTCTGCCTGAAAAGTGATGAAACTGCTGACCTGAATGGCATTGCAGACATTGTAGGAAGTGCTTTTTACGGCTGCGAATGCACAAAAGCAATTAATACGGAACAAGTAAAGCACATGAGTGCTTATGCTTTTCGTGACTCTGCGTTTGCAGATGCAAAGAAAAATCCACCTGTAGATGGTCTACTGATGGCTGGAAGTATCATTATAGCAGCAGACCCGCAGGCTGACAAATATGTGATTCCGGATTTTGCGACACTGTGCAATAGTTTAAAATTTAATCTGTCTGCGACACTGGTGGTGGAAAATATTACAGTCTCGGCACATATATTATATCTTTCAGGAAAAATAGAAGAAGTGCATGGATTGCCCGAGACAGTAGTTATCAATGATTCAGCAGGCATAGATGAGCTTAGTATTCTAAATATCGTGAACCGTCCTGGAAATCTGCGCCATATCATTTTTGGCGAAAAGAATACGGAATATGTTGCCATTGATGATATTGTCTACACAAAAGACATGAAAAAATTACTATGTTGCGTCAAATCCAAGACCGGGAACGTAGAAATTCCGAGTGGGGTAGAATGTATTGCGAACGATGCTTTTTATCACTGCAAAGAAATCGACTCCGTAAAAATGCCTGACAGCATAACAGAAATAGGAAATTTCGTTTTCGGAGACTGTAAAAATTTAAAACAGATTATTTTCAGTAAGAATCTAAAGAAAATGGGAACAGGATGCTTCATCGCATGCGAAGGCCTGGAGGCAGTAGATATTCCTGGTTCACTGAATGTAATCCCACGTGACGCTTTCAGGAATAATGAAAATCTGAAAAGTGTAATTCTTCATGAAGGTTTACAGTCAATCAAACAGATGGCGTTTTTCGAAATCGGTTCTTTGCTCAAAATAAAATCACTGCGGCTTCCAAAGACTGTTAAACATCTTGGCGCGAATAGCCTGAAAGGAATACCGTATATTGAAATTTTGGCGAATAAATTTCCAGAAGGTATGGTCGATGCAATCGTAACGACGAGTCCTGTTTACAATGACATTTACAATGACATTGGTATATTGCAGGTAAAAACGCCTGATAGTCTGTATTTTCTTCCGCCGGCTATGACCAAAGCGAATATATCACATTTGGAGGATGATATCTGCTTGAGCGGGCCCGATGTGCTGCTTTCTTCATATAAGTATGCACTTACATGGGATGCAAAAATAGATATAGCCTTTGCGATATACGAGGAACATAAAACTGCAGAAACTGCACAATACTTAGCCAAAAATGCTAAAAAAATAGCAAAAAAGGCGATGGAAACGAATGATTTGGAGATGCTGACAAAATTACTTGAGTACGATGTTTTTTCTAAGAAATCGATAAGGTTTATCTACGACCTGATTTCTGATGATGATAATGAAAAAATGGTAACTACAAAGGCATATGCGTTGGAGAAAATGCAGAAAATAGCAAATAAGAACAACTTTTCATTATGACAAAATAAAAGAAGGAGGCATGGCAGAACGCTGTGCCTCTTTTTTTTGTAGAGCGGCGCGAAGAGTGAATATTCCGAATTTTCTAGGTTTTATATTTTACAGCGCTCTTTCGAGTTTACATAATATTATTATTGTGAACTTTCGGTAAGCAAATCCGCAAATTTTTTCTGTCATAGTCAAATCCATCATACTAAAAACAGAAATATACAAAGAAAGGAATAAAAAGATATGGGTACAACAAAACTACATAAATTATGTTATCAGCCCGGAGTTGTCATGTATGTTGATGATGACAATATTTGTCGTGATATGGAAGTAAGCCCAGAGGTTTCCGTTCTTCACATCGGAGAACAGAAAAAACCTTCTAAAACAAACCCACCGCTGTTGTTTAGCTTGGACAAAAGAAAAAACTATGTGTTTTCAGGCATAAAAGAATTGGTTATTGAAGAAGGCACTTGCGGGGTATTTGTCGCGAACACGATGTTTCCCAATGTAAAACGTGTGACATCACATAACCGGCAATATTTATCAAGTGATAGAATGCTTATAACCATCCGCGACGATACAAAACGAATGTTGCTGCATGTGTTTGATTTAGAGTCTACAGCACAGATTGATTTAAGGTGGATATCGCAGATAGGAACAAAAGCATTTACGGGGTGCAAAAGCGTGCGCCTGGTAAATTGTGATTGTGTTGAATGTTGTCACGATGATGCTTTTGCCGATTCCGCTTTTGCAGAAGCAGCATATGACCATGGGCTGAAGATAGCCGGCGGGATTGTATTCGATGTCGACGAAACAGCGGAAGAAATTGTATTTCCGGATGATAAAAAGATATTTGCAATACAGGAAGGCTTGAAGTTTTATAAGGCAAAAAAAGTAGTTTTAAAAGATGTGGGACTGATTCCAATGCTTTCTCATCATCATTTGCCAGAAACTCTGGTCATTGATGACCCAAATTTCAGAAACCTTGATAAACTATCGCCAATAGAACTTAATGTATCGATAAAACGGATAGAAACAACTGATAGAGTAAAGTATTTTTCTTCGTACGACGGAATACTTTACAACAAGACCCAGATAGAACTGTTGCTCTGCCCGAAAGGCCGAAGCGGCGAAACGGTAATTCCGGAAGGCGTCAGGACGATAAGGCAACAGGCATTCAGACGTAGCCATATAGTTTCTGTAAAAATGCCAGATTCACTGAGGACGATTGAAGACCAGGCTTTTGAATACTGTAAGCAGCTGAAGTACGTTGATTTTGGACATGGTTTAAAACGTATTGGCTCCAGCTTTTATTATTCTGAGGTCTTTGCTCATTCAGGTCTTGAAGAGGTCGTGATTCCTCAACAGGTAACAGAAATAGGCTACGCTGCATTTTATGACTGTTCTTTGAAAAAGGCAACTCTAAATGAAGGCCTCGTTACTATCGGAGAGGATGCTTTTGCCATAAATGAACTGGAAGAGATAACGATTCCGGAAAGTGTATCATCTATAGGAGAAAGCGCCCTGCGCCGGATTCCAAAAGTATATGCCAAAAGATATATTGATAGCCTGGCGTCTGCAATTACGGAACCAAAAATATTCGCTGAAAATTCGTATTGCGTAGAGCTTAACATTGCAGAACATGAATTTATTGTTCCAGCACATGTGAAATCGATTGAAACTGTAGAGACCATGATTCTTAAAGCATTGGATGGAGAAGAAGATAAAGGCAATACACTTTATGCTTGTTCCATATCCATATCTGAAAGGCAGGATACTGCAGTCAGTGCATATAAAAAAACGCAAGACCAGAAATTAAAAGAATATTTAAAAAGGTCCGGAAAAGGAATCGCTTTCAGACTGTTAAGAGAGGGGAAAGCGAAAGATTTAATCGGGTTTATCCAGCTTGATGTGTTATCCAAAAAGGCCTTAAGCGAATTACTGGAAAAGGCTGCAGACAGACCAGAGATTACGGCTTATATCGTGCAGATGATGCAGAGCAAAAAGAAAACAAATTTGGAGTTATAGGAAAGGAATTTGAAAAATGGAAGAAAATATATTTTTCAAAGAAATCGACGGTATTACATATACTTCAGATATGCGCGTGATTACTGGATGTAAGAAAGATATCGAAGGGCATATTATAATTCCGGAAGGTGTTGAAATTATTAAAGCAGAAGCATTTAGGTCATGCGAATCTATTACATCTATAATCCTTCCTGATTCGTTGAAAAGAATAGAATGGAGAGCATTTGTGGATTGCCGTAATCTACAACACATTGATTTTGGGAATGGAATCCAGCAAATTGGATGTCTTGGCCTATCAAATGACATTTTTGACGGATGCAAAAACCTTCATTCAGTAATAATCCCGTCACAAGTTAAATATATCGGAGATGCTGTTTTTTATAAAACCGGATTAAATACGATACAGTTAAATGAAGGACTGGAAAATATTGGAAATATGGTTTTTGGGAATTGCCAAATGTTAACTCATCTTATTCTTCCTGCATCATTAAAGCACTTTGGGTTTCATAGGTCTAACCATTTCGCAAACATTACACTGAAAACGATACCTGTTGATTTTATTTTGAAAATCACGGATACGTCTTATCGTTATCACTATCCTGAGTATAGAATTATCACATTAACTATTGGTGATAGAAAGGTTTTCATTCCAAATATGATGGATGAATACGATAGGTCCAAAGTCAATGCAAAAATAAACGAAGAGGGCGTAACTGATAACCTTATGTACAGCATGTATAAGTACGCTCCATCTGAGACTATTCGTACTGAAATCGGATATCACATCTATAATGAAGCATTAAAGCAAAATAATGTTGATAAAATCGATGAGGGATTCAGGTTAAAATTAAAACAAAGGGCTACTGGCATGATTTTTCATTTGTTAGACCAAGACAGACTTGAAGAAGCCATAATGATTATTAATCTTGGCTTTTTATCAGAGTCTATGATTAGAGGTTTTCTAAAAAAGACAGATAATCCTGCGGTGAGAGCGTATTTACTTGAGAATCTACATAAATTGGATGGCGATGGGAAGCAAATGCAACTTTAAATAAAAAAACATAAAATTTTCATATTTCATATTGAGGAAGGCGTAAGCCTTCCTCTTTTTTTGTTCCAGAAAAAAACGGATTTTTCATTTTAAAAAGAAAGGATAAAAAAATCCGCAAAGATTTCAGCATTTAACAATTTTCCACATACCTACGGTATAGCAAAAAAACAAAGAAATGCTGAAAAAGGAGCAAAAAAATATGGAAAAAATATACAAAACAGAAAAAGAAGGACAAATTGCATTTTTTGATAACTACAACGTTCCGTGGCAGGAAAATGATGGCGTGCTTGTTGAAAATTGTGACGGTATTTACAATGGCGTACTGTTTGAATTTAAGTTAAATATCAATGACCTGAACAAGACACTGTTTCAGGCAATTAAGTATCTTTCCAGGATGCGAGTGCATGGCGAAAGCGTTCCGGCAACGATTCTTCTGGTGTCATTAAATAACAAGACCGCTTACAAATATAAAAGCCAGGATTATTTTGACGAAATCCATAAAATTTATACCGGGGCAGCAAGCCAGAATAATGACGGATTCTGTGCAAAGACAAAACCAGAGGTTTTTGAGTATTCCGAAATGCTGGCTTCCTCAAGGCTTAAAAAGGTTATTAAGAATACCAAGACCGTGGAAAACATGTATATGCCGGTTGAGATTGATGAAAACTGCGTGGTCGGATGGGCAGAACGTTATTACCGTGAGATTCCGAATGCAAGCAAGGGGGATTTTCTTGGCGACGATACAGAAAACGGCATGGTGACCGGGGAAATCCGTGAGCCGAGACATTTTAAAGGCCTGATTCTTCCTTATAATCATAAAACAAATGAGCGATTCAAAAAACTGATGGACTGCCTGAATGACAGGCTTTCCAAAAAGGACCTTGGCGCATTCTATACACCGGAAGAGTATGCAAAGAAGGCTGCAGAACTGGTGGTTATGGCTGTTGAAAGGACTATTTCAGCCGGTAAAAAAGATTATGTTATTTTGGACCGCTGCGCCGGAACGGGTTCGCTGGAGGCCGCTCTGATTGGATTAAAAGACAGCCGTGGAGGCGAGTTAATCAGCCACTGTGTTGTGAGTACATACGAGTATTACGAATACAAAGTTCTCAACGAAAGGATTGGCGACAAAGTAATGGATATCGTCCCGAGCACAGAAGGTGATATTGTATTTGGCAATGGCAAAATCCTGAATGCCGATGCCATGACGAAAGAATATATTGAAAACGAGGTCATCAAGCAGTATGTAGATGATGAGGATTGTGCGGTTATTTTGTTTGAAAATCCGCCGTATAGAGATGAAGTCAGCGACAACTCAGAAAACAGAGGGACAAAAGTCAACCAGTCGTTTGTGTTTAAAGAATTGTTTGATGAATTAAAAAATCTGCGGAACAGTTCTATTGCAACCGCCCGCGATTTATCTAATCAGTTTATTTATTCCGGCGTAAAACATTATTTACGACAGGATACTGACAGTTATATCGTCTTTTCTCCGATTAAATACTGGAAGACTATCGGACTAATTGATTTAAAATTTGAGGACGGGTTCTTATTCAATAGAAAAGGATTCCACGCTACAGAAAGCGCTATTTCGTGCATTCTGTGGAGTAATAAGCCGGGAGATAATGAAACAATTTCTCTTCGCAAATGCAATATATCCAACAGCGATATTACAGATGATGGCGTATGTACTCACACCAAGGCTTATGGTTCTTTTTCCGAAAAATACTTCGACTGCGCTATTCATGAAGACGATGAAGAATGCGGCGTTTTCTGTGAAGCGGACGGCACCGAAACTTCCGGAAGAAAGTGCTCAGGAAAGTCTTATTATAATGAAAATGTCATCGCTTATATGAGAACAACTGCAATGGCAATCAATGCGCAGCAGCGGTATCTGACAAGACAGAAAATCTTTAATGCAGCCGGATTTTATCTCCGTCGTGATACGTACATTGAAAAACTTCCAATGTTTGCTGCAAAATTGCTGCCGCAAGACTCCTGGGATGAAAAAGATGTGTATTTTACCACATCCGACGGCGGCGACGCATATACAAAAGATGACGATTTTCTGAAAGCTTGCCTGCTTTACACTGTGCTTTCCAATCAGAACAAATGCCTCAGTTTTCTTGGTTCTGATGGCCGCATGTATCAGAATGAGTTATGCCTGGACAACAGCAAATACGAAAGAACAAAAGAGGATGCAAAAAAAGAAGGAAAAGAAATCACATCGGGAAGTAAAGAAGAAACTGAGATGCTGGAACTCCTGCCGGTAGCATATCGTGATTTGATGGAATACGAAGAGCTGGATGACGATGAGAAAGAATTGGTTAGCCTCTGGAAAAAGATTCTGGAAGAAGCAAGAGCAGCGGAAGGGTATGATTCGGAATTAAATTATGGGGTATATCAGATTACGAAAGAACTGAATACTTTTAAGGAAGAGAAACAGGGGAAAGGAAAGAAAAAAGTGTATGACTATCCGCTGCTGAATGGGGATTTAAACACACTGAGAACGAAACTGAAGGAGTATTATGTTTCTCATATTAAAGATAAGATGTTTGAGTATCAGTTGATTAAATAACACACAGACAACAAAATATTTACGTTTAAATAAAGAGCCGGGTTATGAATTTCGTAACCCGGTTTTGTATTGTATCAAATCCGGCATATTACTTTTGATTTTTGAAAAAGAAAGGAATATGCAAAAATGGAAACAAAGAAAACACAGATAAAAAGAAAATTCGTGTCTCTCGCAGAGGCGAGACCGGATTTGGCAAAGGAGTGGAATTATGAGAAGAACGGGGATTTGAGACCAGAGGATGTTGGCCATAGAAGTGATAAGAAAGTTTGGTGGATTTGTCCTTATGATGTGCCAGATGACTACCCAGTTGAATCTTTGAGAGGAAAGCATTTTGATTTTGAATGGAAAGCCGCTATAGGTAACCGTACTGGAAATCAACGTTTAGGTTGTCCATATTTAAGTGGGCAAGCAGTATGGCCTGGTTTTAATGACTTGCAAACAGTAAACCCCGAACTCGCAAGACAATGGCATCCCATTAAAAATGGAGGTTTGAAACCCACACAAGTAACTGTAAATTCAAATAAGAAGGTTTGGTGGTATTTACCATATGATGTTCCAAATGATTACTCTATTAAGTCATTGAGAGGAAAACGTTTTGATTTTGAATGGCAAGCCAAAATATGCAACCGCAATAATGGAAGCAATTGCCCATATTTAGTTGGTAAAGCAATATGGACTGGATTTAATGACCTTGCTACAACAAGTCCAACGATTGCCGCACAATGGCATCCGACCAAAAATGATGGGTTAAAACCAACACAGGTAACAGCAAATTCAGATAAGAAGGTTTGGTGGTATTTGTCATATGATGTTCCAAATGATTACCATATTAAATCATTGAGAGGAAGACATTTTGATTTTGAATGGCAGGTTTCAATTTCAGACCGTCATCGTCACAAGTTGGAATGCCCATATTTAAGTGGAAGCTCAGTATGGCCTGGGTTTAATGATTTACAGACAATAAATCCAGAACTTGCCGCGCAATGGCACCCGACCAAAAATGAAGGGTTAAAGCCAACACAGGTGACAGCAAATTCAGGTAAGAAGGTTTGGTGGCATTTGCCATATAATGTTCCAGATGATTACCATATTAAATCATTGAGAGGAAGGCATTTTGATTTTGAATGGCAAGCCAAAATATGCAACCGTAATAATGGAACCAATTGCCCATATTTAAGCAATCAAGCAGTATGGACTGGATTTAATGACCTGACAACTATAATTCCGAACATTGCAAAGGAATGGCACCCTACAAAAAATAAAGGAGTAAAACCAACACAAGTTGTTGCTAGTTCAAAGAAGAAAGTTTGGTGGTTTCTTTCATATGATGACCACAGAACAGGAAGGCATTTTGATTTTGAATGGCAAGCCAGAATTGTAGACCGTACTACTAATAAATATACTGGTTGTCCGTATTTAACAATATATAAAGGCGAAAAATATATAAAAAAATATCTTCAAAAAAATAATACCGCCTATTATATGCAACAAAAATTTTCAGATTTATTTGGAACTGGTAATAGACTATTATCTTATGATTTCGCAATACCTGATGCAAAATATAGATTTATTTTAATTGAATATAATGGCATCCAGCATTATGAAGTAAACGATTATTTCGGTGGAGAAGCCGCATTCAAAAAGCAGCAAGAACATGACCGCCGCAAGCGCGAATACGCAAAACAGCATGGATATAAACTTATCACCATCAAATACACATACGATACATATGAGAAAGTTGCTGAGTATCTGGATAAGCATCTGCCAAAAAGAGATTGTAAAAAAATTCCTAAAAAAGCCGCATAAATGCGTAATATTTTTTTGTACATTGTTTTCTAATGTTGCCGCCCGAGAAATCGGGCGGCTGTTTTTGTGATACAAATAATCTCACATATTGTTTATATAAAATTAAACAATGCGGAGGAAAACAAATATGAAATATAAAAGTGGCACCATGGCTATGGTAAATCATACATTTACCTCAGAGCAATTAAATGATAAGTTATTCTACGAATATAATAAAATACGAGTTATAGAACCGCTCATTACATCTGCTATAAATAACGTAGCTGATAATCTTGAAACAGAGTTTTCAGGATTAGAATATTCCGTCAAAACAGCACCAAGTGTAGAAGACAAGCTTTTAAGAGCAGAAAAGAGAGATACGTCTGGCAGATTTTCGCCAAAACGAGAGCTTGCTAACTTTAAAGATATGATTCGATATACAGAAATATGTAATCACAGAGATATTGCTTCGGTCACAAAAGATACTATTGAGTTCATGAAAGAACAAGGATATACTTTAAGCGGCACGAAAAATTACTATACTCATCCGTTTGGGGCTACAGGATATAAAGGAATCCATTTAAATTTTATTTCACCATATGGTCAGGAAATAGAACTCCAGGTGCATTCCAAAGAAAGTTTTGATGCAAAACAAAAAGGGCATGAATTGTATGAAAAAATCAGAGCAGTCAGTACATTAAAAAGAGATAAAGAAGCAATGAAAGAAGAAATCAAAAGAATTCATGGGATTGTAAAAAATCCTCCAAATATAGAAGCAATCCATGATTATAAAATGCCTCAAAAAGAAAAAGAAAAATTGTTATCTATTGGAAAAGAGCAAACGTTGGTAGAGTATGAAAGTAAAAGAACGGATTCAAATTCAGAAGCAATTCGTTTTTCCGTATATTATGGAAATCAAGAATCCCCAATACTTGAAGGATACGAAAACCGCTACCCTGACAATAGTGTAAAGCATTACCATTCAATTGATACAGAAAAAGAACATTCTGCCGTCATTACTTCTGTTGACAAAGCAGGCCATGAAATAGCTGCTCATACGACAGTAGCGCATCCGCGTGAACTTAACGAAGTCGCACGTATTGCAGACAAAACAGTAAAAAAACATGAAAAATGGATGGAAACGAATTTTCCGGACAAAACCGAAACAAATATTGAATTAAACAATGCCGAAAAGATAACAGAAGCTCCATCAATAGCAGAAGCGTTTGATGATTATGAATTGTAAATTTTAACTGCCAAATATTTATGCATATTAAATTAGACATGAAGAAAGAAAGGAATATGAAAACCATGAATAAAGAAGAAAAGCTAACAAAAGCAATCATCTTTGCAACAATTAAACATGCAAACCAGAAAAGAAAAGATGGAACCCCATATATCTATCATCCGTTGGCTGTCGCAGAGCTGCTGAAAAAATATGGATATGATGTTGACTATCAGATTGCAGCTGTACTTCATGATGTATTAGAGGACACAGATACAACCGAAGATGAAGTCAAAGAATTTGGAATGCCAGTTTATGAAGCCGTAAAACTGGTGACACGACCAGATGGAATGGATGAGGCGGAATACGTCCGCAGAATCCTGGAAAATCCAATGGCGGCCGCAGTAAAGAATGCAGATAAAATTCATAACCTTTATGAAATTGCATTTTCTGAAGACAAGCGAGCAATCGCACGATATGCTAGAAAAGCGGAAATTTACTATGAAGGGAATTTTTCCATGGCGCTAGATGATGCAATTGCAAAAGCCACATATATGAGTCATTTTCACGACGAAAGGAAAGAATATAAGGAATCCATTATGAGAAAAGGAATCCCGAATTTTACGCAGAAGGAAATGCGGTTGTATTCTGAATCTGAAAATATAGCAAAAAAAGAGGCATACAATCTATATATGAAGAACACGGACATTCCTGATTTAAACGATAATAAATTAAAGTTTGCTATCGTTGATGGAAATGGCCCTTTTTGGTATTGCTATATTGGAAATGAAGAAGCCCCGGAAAAGACTTGGAGATTGACAAAAGGTGGATGGGTTGACGATTCAGAAGAAAATATCTTTTTTGCATATGGATTTGATATAAGTACTGTTTCCAAAAAAGATTTTATTGATGCAATGAATGAATTGTTTGTATCTAATTGGTTTTATGATTTCGTCGAGAAGAAAAAAATTTGTGGAAAGCAGAATCAATAAAAAATAAGATTCTGCTTTTTTGTATGTACAAAAATAATAAAAAATACCCGCAAAAATCATCTGGTGGAAAATTCTATAAGTAAGATGCAATTTTTTTACAGCGCCGTCCCATTACTCGGGCGGCTGTTTTATTTTGCATATTGTATATAAATAATATATCCCAAAAGGAGGTGTTTGTTTATGTTTCGCAGGACAAAAAGAAGGATTGTAATTGGATTACTGGCAGTAGCCTTGGCCGGCGGCGGAGCCGCCGTAAATAGAGATGCAATATATGAGAAACCGGAATCGATGTGGATTTTCTAAATTTGCGTGGGATAGAAAAAATAAAAGACGCTGAAAAAATAATGGCAAAATATAGTATCAACCCGGAAGATATGCAAAAAATATTGTCCAGCAAATGGGCTGAAGCGATGGAAATACTGACAAAATACAATGTCAACCCGGCGCATATTGCACAATTGGTCTTAACTGATGTCGGGAATCATTCCTGAATGTTTTTTGCATATTGTATTTGCAAATATGAAAAAAGAAAGGAAAAAATAATATGGAAAAAATAAACGGAGTAACAATGGATGGACATACAGTCGTAGATATTGACCGGAATGCAGATGAAGTAGTGATTCCTGAATACGCAAAAGATACAACATATCAGCTGCCGTTGTACGGTATTAAATCTATGGAGGTAAGCGACCTGATGTTACTTGCACAGTTTGCCGGTTTACCAAAAAGGCTTGTGCTGAACGACAAAGGCAATTTGGCTTCTTATTCGTTGAGTTACTGGGGCGGCGTAAACGCAATCGATTCGGTACTTGGACGCGCTGGTTTGGAACGGCTGGAACTGACAGATGACAATCCTTATTTCAAAACGGTTGATGGAATACTGTATTCAAAAGACGGATATAAACTAGTTAAATGTCCGGTGGACAGGAATGGAGGTGTAAAAATTGCAGACGGCACGGTTAGTATTGAGCCAAGAGCATTTGAGAACTCCAAGATTTCCGCTGTGGAATTTCCGGATTCGTTGCAGGATGTTAGGAACAAAGCATTTTCGAACTGCAGAAATCTTGAACATGTGAATTTTGGACATGGTATACAACGCATCGGCTCGTCTTCACGATGCTTTCAGTCTTGCCATAAACTGAAACGGATTGAATTTCCGGAACAGGTACGCAACATCGGGGAAAAGTCTTTCATGAACTGCGGCTTAGAAGAGGTAATTTTTCATGAAGGATTAAAGAGTATTTCTTCTAGTGCTTTTGCATATTGTGATGAATTAAAGAAAATCTTTCTCCCAGATTCACTGCAATATATCGGAAGATTCAATTTCGCAGAGGTGGAAGACATATATTTAAACCACAGTGTTCCAGTAGGGCTGCTGTCTATCATTTCGTCAAACTTTTCTGCAACATATACGCCTATGTATAGCCAAAGATTGGATGTACTGTCAATACATATTGATAACGACATTATATGTGTGCCGAAATCATTAAATTTATCTGGTCAAATAGAAATATTGACCATTTTGGAAGACAGGGACAAAAAGCGATACGGAGACACTTTTAAATTGTCATATTTAGAGCAGGCTAAACAGGATACGGCATTTTTTACTTATGCATACGGAACGCCAAACAAAAATACAAAAGAGTATTTAAAAGAACAGGCTGACGAAATTGCAAAAAGATATCTTAAGGCTGGACATACCGAACTCCTGGTAAAACTCCTGCAAGCCGGTTTTGTTAGTCGAACTGGGCTAAATGTAATGCTGGAGATGCTAAAAGAAGACTCGAAAATGAACTTGGAGACACAGATGCTGGCGCCACCTGTTGCTGCAAAAATAGACAGGCAGGAACCTGTTGTTATGGCTTATATCATGCAGGCGCTGGAAGAGTGCAGAAGAAAAAATGGAAGAGTGGATGCGGAAAATCTAAGATTGGATTGAAAGATTGGGCGTTTCGTTGCAGCCGGAAAAGCCGGCTGCTTTTTTTTCGTGTAGAAATCAGGCATATTGGAGATGAAAATATAAAAGACAAAGAAAGGATAAAAAATATGGATAGCATTTATGGTAACGAAAGTGGAATTTCCTACTGTTATGATAACGGCGGTGTAACCTTCTATTGCTCAGACATTTACACTTGCCGAGATATTGATATGGCATCGAATGTTAAACGCGTATGTTTTGGCGAGGACGACAGCACAAAGCAAATGTATTACAAATTAAGGTATTCTTGCATGATATTTCCGAATGTAACGGAAATATATATTGCCAGAAATGTTGCAGCAATAGAAATCAACAACAGAATGTTTCCAAATTGCCGAAAGATTGTCTCAAATAATGTAAATTATCGTTCCGGAAGCATGCTGGTGAAGAAAGATAAAGCCATGGACTGGAATTTTCTGCTTAATATGTTTTGCCTGAAAAAAGGAGAAGACGTAGATTTAACCGGAATAGATATGATTAAATCAGGAGCCTTTTCCGGATGTGAAATCGTAGAAATCAAAAATGTTGCTGACCTCTCGCAGGTTGAAAAATATGCTTTTTCCGACTCAGATTTTTGTTCAGACAAAAACAAGGCGGTTGGCGGATTTCGAATGGCCGGACCAATCATTGTAGAAATGCTGCCGGACCTGGAAGAGTATGAGATACCCGACTATGCTATATACACTGCGCCACGGGCCGTCAAGGCTATGCAGAAAATGCACAAAGCCAAGCGGCTTATCATCAATAACCTTGCGGCTACGGTAAATGTACTTTGCACGACACGGTTGCCTAAAAAAGTAATTGTAAAAAATATAAAGAAAAGGACTGATGACACAGATTATGATTTGTTTGACATACTGGACAGCGAAACAACTGAAGAGATTGAACTTCAAAACTGTTCACCAGAATACAAAAGCATCAATGGACTTTTATATGGAAGAGTCATAGATGAATATGGTTTTTTTACAAAGACATGGGGTGTCCTCAGATGTCCGCGAGGAATGAAGAAAGCAGTGATTGATGATATTACAGAAGAGATTGCGCAATCAGCATTTATGGGATGCAGTGTGGAAGAAGTTGTGATGCCAGATTCCGTGAAAATGATTGGTAATGAAGCATTTAGCTGCTGCAAGTATCTTAAAAAAATCAATTTAAGCAAAAACCTACAAAAAACTACGAATCAGCTTGGCAATAACGCATGTTTTAAGAAATGCGAAAAACTGAAGAGTATCGAAATTCCTGCCGGAATTAAAGAAATCCCGAATATGATGTTTTTTGGATGTAGGGAGTTGTCGGAAGTAGTTTTTCATGACGGGCTGGAGGTCATTGGCGCCAGCGCATTCGCTTCATGCCGGAACCTGAAAAAGGTAAGTCTTCCTAAAACGGTAAAACGCATTAAACGATGGGCCATGTCTTATGTGGATGAATTGCATTTAGCTTCAAACGTAGTTCCAAATGGTCTGGTGCTTGGTCTAAATAATTCGTCCTCTATTTGTGCAAGGGTTATTTTTCCAGATGGAAGAGAAGTGCTCGTATCTAAAACAGTAAATCCAGACGTAGAAGACAAAGCAACACTGCAATTAAGCAAGCACTGTCAGGACCCGGATTGGTATAAATACAGTTCAAACATGACGAGTCTACTTTTAAATGGGTTAATTGAATATGAGAGAAGACGAAAAGAGCCAGAAGAATGGCCTGATAACAGGCCAGAACAGACTGAGCTTAAAGGACTCTTACGAAATAACAGCGTTACTATTATGAATTGGCTCTTAACGCATGATAAAAGGCAGTCTCTGGCAAAACTGATTAACTATGGATTTCTGCCAGATTCAGCATTGAATGAGCTGCTGACATATGCAAATGAACATAATATGCCTGATATTGCTGCATATACTATACAGCAAATACAAAAAGGAGAAACACCTGACACAAAATTCCATATCTGATAAAATAGCGGGCGGAAAAAGCCCGTTATTTTTGTGTAAAAATCCGGCATATTGGAAATGAAAAAAGTAAAAGAAAGGAGGAAGAAGTATATGGCAATCGTAGAGACACCACCATGTAAGTGGACACCGCCAGTCTGCAATGATAGAGAATATCCGGAGCGACCAATAACAGCAAAGAAAACAGCAGGAAGCGAAAAAGAACATGAATACAGAAAACCACATCAACTACCTTGGGCCAAGGTAAAGAAAGTCCCACCATGTAAGAATATCCCACCCATCGAGGAGCCTTAACGGAGAACGGGAAATCCCCGGCCGACAGAGAATCCTCCATGGGTCAAATGTTCCGGTTTTAACTTCGCATGCTGGCCTGAATCCCCGTTTGAAACACGCTTCATCGCTAGACGGCAGTCAACGTCTGGTGATAACTCAGAGCAAAGCTCTTCGTTACCAGATTCGCTTACGCTCAATTCCAGCTCGGACTTCGTCCTCGCTGTCAGGTGAAAAATCACTGGAATCTGGTACCGAATCCGGCAAGGCCGGTAAGGTATCAATGAAGGCGAACGCAAGTTCGCCGAGCCACTCAGCCTTATCAACGGGCGGGAAACCCGCCCTTGTCTGGTACACGCGAGCATAGCTCGCGGTATCACGGCTTCGCTTGTCAGCCTCTGCAAGGCTTGGTAACGAGTCCGGCAGAGCCGTGGAGTTATCGAAGACTCGCAAAATTTGCATAATCATTCGGCGTGCGGTATAGTATATACAACAAGAGGGAAGAAAAAAAAGCCCTCAGACATCAGGCGGATTCGCCGCCGAAAATCCTTTCTTTGTTTGAAATCCCCGCTGCTGTGAAAAACATGACAGCGGGGATTTTTTTTTGTTTTATCGGAACTGTTCTTCAGCATATTAAATACAAAACTACAAAGAGAGGAAGAAAAAATATGGATAAAAAGAAATGGATTCCGACGCAGGATGCCTGGCTGTATTTCGAAGGAAACGTCTGTACGGATATAAAAGTGAGTACCACCACTGGTACCAGTGTTCGACTGGAGGCCCCAGAATTTGCGCTCAGGAATTGCAAGCGTTCTTTTCCAGGCGTAAAAGCATTAATCATTCCAAAAGGTGTTAAAAAGATTGATATTCCAAACTCATTGTTTCCGAATGTGGAACATGTGATTTCCGATTCTGATAAGTTTTTGACATCTACAATACTTGTGAGAAAAAGTATTACGCAGGGGAATACGCTTTTGAATGCTTTTTGCAAATCAGAAGATGATGTTGTCGACCTCCATCGCGTCAATAAGATTGATAATTTTGCTTTTGAAGGATGCCGGTCTTGGAGCCTGGTGAACGATGCATCTGTTGAATATGTTGCTGAAAATGCTTTTACCGATTCTGCGTTTATGGAACAGCCATTTAAAGGCGGAATCAAACTTGCGGGACATATAATGATAGCAATGGATGATACGGCCGAAGAGATTGTTGTACCACAGGAACCACAGATTTTCGTTCTAAGCGAAAAAGTACAGTCTGCCATCAGAGACATGAAATACGCTAGCACTAATATCAAGCGTATGCGTGTCAAATGCCTGGACTCTGTCGAGGCGTTTTGCTACATGCCGGAGACCGTGATTCTTGACTCCAAAGAAAAATGCACATGGTCAAAAGTCAGCAGAACGATATGCGGTATCGTTTCGGATAATACAAAAAATCTGATTTCCGAAATTCCAAGATACAAAAGCGTGGATGGAATCTTGTACTCAAGCGACATGAAGACTTTATGCTTCTGCCCAGGAGGAAAAACTGGACATGTGACGATTCCGGAAGGCGTAACTAAAATAAAAGATATGGCTTTCTATAGTTCTGAGATACACTCTGTAAAATTACCAGACACCTTGCAGGACATAGGTTCGCAGGCATTTCAGCTTTGCCATAATCTCACGCATATTGATTTTGGTAATGGAATCAGAAGGCTTGGCGCAAATGGACATTGTCAAATATTTGATGTTTGTAATAGCCTGGAGTCTGTGGAATTTCCGGCGCAGATAGAGTATATTGGCCACAATTGTTTTGAAAACTGTAAAAAATTAAGAAATGTAAAGTTTAATGAAGGCTTGCAGGAAATAGGCCCTGAAGCATTCATGGACTGTGAAAGTCTTAAAAATGTTGAATTTCCAAGCACGCTGAAAAAGGTTGGGAAGAGGTCATTCACCGCAACAGATGGCGTCAAATGGCTTAAGCTAAAGATAATACCATTTGGATTTGTGCATGCATTCATAAGTAATGCTGGTCCGTGTGGCCAAAGATATATGGATGTGGATTACAATGGGAAACATTTTGCAATACCGAAACGCATGGATACTTGCAGGCTGTCAGAATGTGTACAACGATTTGAGCCTGAATGTATCTCCTGGTGTGGACTGACTGACGACTTTCTGGATTCGCTGTACCTATACTCACGTTCCAAGATTGAAAAACATCTGTGCGCTATGGTAGCATACAAATATACCAGAAAAGAACAGATAAAAAAAGATATATATGGACGGTGTAATACGAGCACAGTTCACGGTATAACTGAGCCGGAACGTGTGTTGCTAGCCCTGGATGAGAAAGACCTTTCTGAAAAAGAGTTTGTGGATTGTCTGAACACTGGATTCGTGGATGCGAGGCCTGAACTGATAGATGAGGTTAAGAAGAAGGGGTGGAATATAGCAGTAGCATATATTCTGGATAAATCAAAAGAACCTGAAAAAGTAAATCTATCTCTTTAATTTTGATGAGAAGGCTGGCAGCAGCCTTCTTTTTTTTGCGATACAGAATTAAGCATATTGGACGTATAAAAAAGAAGAAAGGAAATAAAAGAATATGGAAAAAATGAGCAAAGTAAGATATCAAGATTGGCCATCCTCCAATGATACAGAAGAAAAGAGATGGAGTAAAGACGGAGTTAAAATGAGCGGGAACACAATTGTGGCTATTGATGTAACCAAAAAGAAAGTGACCATTCCGCCATATGCTACGAATACTGAATGGAAGAACCTTTGGGGACTTGAATGTCTGGAAATATCCAGTATTAACCTGCTGGCTCAATTTACGCACCTTCCCAAAAAATTGATTCTAAACGACCCGAATGCGTTGAAACTTGATGAAACGGACATTTTTTGCAGACACAATGTAAATTCCGTTGCCAAGATACAGTCTGTATTAGGCCAGGATGGAATGGAGTGGATGGAATTGAATGGAAGTAAAGATTATATTACAAAAGATGGCATTTTGTATACAAAAGATATGAGAAGTTTATTGAGATGTCCTGCTGCAAGAGCGGGTAAAGTTGTTATCCCTAAAGGCGTCAAGTTCATTAATGAAAAAGCATTTAGTCATTGCGAATGGATATCTTCCGTAGTCTTTCCTGATTCCCTGGAGGCAATCGGCCAGCAGGCGTTTGCCGGCTGTCACAATCTTAAACACATTGAGTTTGGAAACGGAATTAAAAAAATAAACTGCCGCTGCTTTGAGTTATGCTGGGGATTGGAAGAAATCAATCTTCCGAAACAGTTAGAGATAATCGATTATGGAGCATTTTCAGGATGTAAGCTTCGCAAAATAACTTTTGCAGAAAACGGTGTGAAATATATTGGGGATAATGCTTTTAACGGAAAAGACCTTGGTGAGGTTACGCTTCCTGAATCACTGGAATATATCGGTGCACAAAACTTCCAAAGTGTAAAGCACATAATACATCTAAAAAGTGTTCCAAAACGCTTCGTGATAGCTATAACTGGAAGCTCGTTTATGCGTTCTTTCTATGAAGACCCGATGCAGAATATGATTGTCCTGGATATAGACGGAAAACAGCTCTATATGCCGCGTACATTGAAACTCGGAACAGAACATCTTGTGCAGAAAATACTTCATGATAAAATAGAAGACTCCTACGGTATAATGTTTCTTTACGCTAATTCTGGACGTTGTAAACTGGTTGTTGCTGCCATGTCTTACATCGCTGGAAACCGTAACGCAAAGCTTGTTAAATTCGTGGAAGAAAACGAGAAAGCAATTTCTAATACGCTCCTGGCATACGGCCACATAAAGGAACTTTCAGAATTTATACAGACTGGTTTTGTTTCGCACCGTACACTGTCTCTTATGCTTAAAGCATTGGAAGACGGAACTGACACAAACGCTGCACTTAAAAACAATCCAGAAGCATCAATACTGCATGATGAAGGAAAACAAACTACTGCAAAGGCGTATATCTTAAAGGCGCTGAACGAGCAGAAAAATAAAAATAATGAAGAATTGCATATTTCCTGACTGTAAGAGCCGGCTTTGCCGGCTCTTTTTTTCGTACAAGTATTTCTGCATTGTAACTGTTTTTGTAAATTCTGCATATTAAGTGTATACAGATTGATTCAATGGAGAACGTGGAATCCCCGGCCGACCAAAAGTCGTCCGCGGGTCAAAGGTTCCGGTTTTAACTTCGCACGCGGGTCTGAATCACCGTTCGAAACACGCTTCGCTCAGCCTTACGGCTTCGCTCGCCGCACTTTATGCTGGTTATATTTATTCTGGTAACGAGTCCAGCTTTGCTGGCGAGTTATCAAAAGGAGGAATAAAATGAGAAACAGATGTATGTTTGAAAAAATGGCAGCCGGGATGGCGCTTGCGGTAACGGTGATGGCAGGTGCAGCGATGCTGCCTGAAAGCGGGCATGAGCTGATAGTCGGGACTTATACCGCAGATGCGAGTAATCAGAATAGTCAGAATATTTCGGGAAGGGGTACCAGTACTGAGGATAAAATAGACGAAACAGGCAGCAAAGCGGGATGCGCGGAGAATAACGGAAACAGCAACGACGGAAGTGAAATTTACGACTTCAAGGATAATAAGACGGCCGGAGCTGTGGCTATCACCAAGAAATGGGATGGCGGACTGACCAATGCGGAGCGTGAAATCCCGGATATGTATTTAAGCACTGGAAGGCCGAGCAAGAGCACGAAGGGATATACCGTTACGTTCCACGGGAACGGGCTGAAGTTTGCCGACGGAACTGACGAGAATATGGTAGTTTATAACTCTTCCGGGCAGATTGTGGAGGGGAGTTATAAAGAAGCGGTAGGAACCGGGGTGGCGTGGTATGCAAATGAAGCGTGTACGCAGAAAGTAGAGATTTCTGATGACGGTGTGCCGCAGGTTGAGCTGACCGGGGATTTAGATTTGTGGGCGAAAGAGATGACATTTGAGATTAAAGGATATAATGACAACTATCAACGGAGAACGGAGAATCCTCGGCCGACCAAAAGTCGTCTGCGAGTCAAAGGTCCCGGTTTTAACTTCGCACGCAGGTCTAAATCCCCGTTCGAAGTCTGGTTACGAACGCGAAGCGCAAGCTATAAACAACAATATAATGATTTCAATTCTTTAATCCCAAATACGGTTACTGAAATCGTGTTTACCGATGAGGTAAAACCAAAAGACAAAGCGACCATTGACGTTGACGCAGACGGGGATGGGGGTGTTGTCGCATGGCTGGATGATGATGCCAGAACAGTCATGAAGGTGTCTACGCAGATTCCGGGCGTAAAAATACAGGCGGCGAAAGACAGCGAAAATATGTTTTTCAATAGAAGCAAGCTTCAAAAAATCGATTTTAAAATGCTGGATACGAAAAACGTGACGGATATGTGTTCCATGTTCAACGGCTGTTCTGGCCTGACAAGTCTGGATTTAACACCACTGGATACGCAGAACGTGACGGATATGAGTGGCATGTTTTACAAATGCTCCGGTCTCACGAGTCTGGATTTAACGCCATTAGATACACAGAACGTGACAAATATGAGAGACCTATTCGGACTCTGTTCCGGCCTCACGAGCTTGGATTTGTCTCCGCTGGATACACAGAAGGTAACGGATATGAGTTACATGTTCTACCACTGTCTCGGTCTGATAAGCCTGGACTTAACCCCACTGGATACACAGAATGTAACGGACATGGGTTCTATGTTTTCCAGATGCTCTGGCCTAACAAGTTTAGATTTGTCACCGTTGGATACTAAAAAAGTGTGGGATATGAAATCCATGTTTGACGACTGTTCTGGTTTGACAAGCCTGGATTTGTCTCCGCTGGATACGCAGAATGTGACGGATATGAGTTACATGCTTTACGGCTGCTCCGGTCTAACAAGTTTAGATTTGTCACCGTTGGATACTAAAAAAGTGTGGGATATGGACTCCATGTTCTACGGCTGCTCCGGTCTCACAAGCTTGGATTTATCCCCCCTGGATACACAGAATGTGACGTATATGTATGCCATGTTCTACGACTGCTCCGGCCTCACAAGTCTGGATTTGACGCCGCTGGATACGAAAAACGTGACGGATATGCATTCCATGTTCTACGGCTGCTCCGGCCTCACAAGTCTGGACTTAACCCCACTGGATATGCAGAACGTGACGGATATGTATGGAATGTTCTACGACTGCCATAGTCTGACAAGCCTGGATTTGACGCCGCTGGATACATCAAAAGTGACGGATATGACGTACATGTTCGCCGGCTGCTCTGGTCTCACCAGCCTCACCACAGGCACCACATTCAAATTTGTTGGCACGGACTATGAACTTTCCGGCACATGGCAGAACACCGCCGGTGAAACCTTCACCTCCGGAAAGTTCCCCTCTAACGTTGCCGACACCTACACAAAAATTTCATCTTAACACATTAACTCACATCAAGCCTGCAGTGCTACGTGCTGCGGGTTTTTTTGTATATTCTTTTTGTTTGTTTATTTGCAAATAGGCGTATTTCTCCGTGGCTTTTTTTGCATATTAAACATATACAAATTGATTCAGAAGGAGGAATAAAATGAGAAACAGATGTATGTTTGAGAAAATGGCTGCCGAGATAGCGCTGGCGGCGGCGATAATGGCCGGCGCAGCGATGTTGCCTGGAAGCGGGCATGGGCCGGTGGTCAGGGCTTATGCCGCAGATGTAAATAATCAGAATAGTCAGAATATTTCGGGGGGGGGTACCAGGAGTGAGAATGGCGTAGATAAGGCAGACGAAGCGGACAGCAAAGAGGGTGATGCTGAAACTGGCGCGGAAAATGGGGAAGGCAGCGATACCAGTGAGGGTATCTACGACTTCAAGGATAATAAGACGACCGGGACTGTGACCATCACCAAGAAATGGGATGACGGGCTGACTAATGCGGAACGTGAAATCCCGGATATGTATCTAAGCACCGAAAGACCGAGCAAGAGCATGAAGGGATATACCGTCACGTTCCACGGAAACGGACTGAAGTTCGCAGACGGGACCGATGAGAATATGGTGGTTTACAACTCTTCTGGGCAAATTGTGGAGGGGAGTTATAAGGAAGCGGTAGGGACCGGAGTTGCGTGGTACAGCGATATGGCATGCAAAAACAGGGTGATGATTTCTGATGACGGAGTGCCGCAAGTTGAACTGACCGGGGATTTGGATTTATGGGCGAAAGAGATGACGTTTACACTCGTAAGCGGAAGAGGCTTTCATGATAAAATACCAAATATTGCTACCGAGGTTATTTTTACCGACGAAGTAAAACCAAAAGGCAAAGATGTTATTGATGTTGATGCGGACGGAGATGGCGGTGTTGTCGCATGGCTGGATGATGATGCGGGAACGGTCATGAAAGTGTCTACACAGATTCCGGGTGTAAAAGTACAGGCGGCGATAGACAGCGGATATATGTTTAGTAACCGAAGCAATCTTCAAAAAATCGATTTAAAGATGCTGGATACGCAGAAGGTGACGGATATGGATTACATGTTCTACAACTGTTCTGGCCTGACAGGCCTGGACTTGACACCGCTAAACACATCAAACGTGAAGAGCATGGAGGATATGTTCCACGATTGCTCAGGCCTGACAAGCCTGAACTTGACTCCGTTAGATACACAGAATGTGACGGATATGTATGGAATGTTCTACTACTGTTCCGGTTTAAAAAGCCTGGATTTAACTCCGCTGGATACATCAAAGGTGACGGATATGAATTCCATGTTCTACTACTGTTCCGGTTTGAAAAGCCTGGATTTAACTCCGCTGAATACACAGAACGTGACGAATATGGGCGCCATGTTCTCCGGCTGTTCCGGCCTCACGAGCCTGGACTTGTCGCCATTGGACACACAGGAAGTAACAAATATGGGCGCCATGCTCTCCGGCTGTTCTAGCCTAACAAGCCTGAATTTGTCCCATATGGATACACAGAACGTGACAGATATGAGCCAAATGTTCGATAAATGCTACAAACTCACTAGTCTGGATTTGTCTCCTCTGAATACACAGAACGTGACTGATATGGGTTACATGTTCTACGGCTGCTCGGGCCTCACTAGTCTGGA
The DNA here is from genome assembly GCF_003184505.1 of Blautia sp. BCRC 81119. Classification (NCBI taxonomy): domain Bacteria; kingdom Bacillati; phylum Bacillota; class Clostridia; order Lachnospirales; family Lachnospiraceae; genus Blautia; species Blautia sp. BCRC 81119. The sequence continues at coordinate 152,322 of NZ_QJHD01000005.1, forward strand.
TTTAGCTTCGCTGGATACACAGAAGGTGATATCTATGAGCTATATGTTCTGCGATTGCCCCCGTCTGACTAGCTTGGACTTGTCACCGCTGGATACGCAGAACGTGACAAATATGAGTTACATGTTCTACAACTGTTCTGGGCTCACAAGCCTGAATTTAACGTCCCTGGACACGCAGAAGGTAACGTATATGGATTACATGTTTTCCGGTTGCTCCCATCTGACCAGCCTAGATTTGTCTTCACTAAATACGCAAAAAGTGGCGAACATGAATCACATATTCTCCGACTGTTCCGGTCTGACAAGCCTGGATTTGTCTCCGTTGGATACGCAGAACGTAACGAATATGTGGTCCATGTTCGCCAATTGCTCCGGTCTGACAAGCCTAAACTTGACACCGTTGGATACACAGAAGGTGACAAATATGAGTAGTATGTTCTACGGCTGTTCTGGCCTGACAAGCCTGGATTTGACGCCGTTGGACACACAGAAAGTAACAAGTATGGAAGGCATGTTCTACAATTGCTCCGGCTTTACTAGCCTGGATTTGTCTGCGCTGGATACACAGAAAGTAACGAATATGAGCCAAATGTTCTCCGGCTGCCGTGGCCTGACGAGTCTGGATTTAACGCCACTGGATACTAAAAACGTGACGGATATGAGCTACATGTTCAATTACTGTCGCGCCCTCACCAGCCTCACCACCGGCACCGCCTTCAAATTCGTCGGCACAGACTATAGACTCTCCGGCACCTGGCAAAACACCGCCGGCGAAACCTTCACCTCCGGAAAGTTCCCCTCTAACGTTGCCGATACCTACACAAAAATATCTTAATCCAATCTATCTACAACAACATAACACTACGCGCAACAGAGCGGCCTTTGGCCGCTCTGTTGCGTATTCCCTACCCCATTTTCTCCACCTTCCTCTTTTCTACTGTCAACCATCCACCATCCATCTTTCCTTTTATCTTTTTCTCTTGCTTTTTGTCTTTTTTTCTATTTCTCATATTAATCATGTAACACAAACAAAGGTTAACAAAGAAAGGAAATGGAAAACTATGAAAAAACTGAACGATTTCGGAGCAAAAATTGGCGGAGCAAAGAAAGACTTATGGGCACTTTTTAACACACTTTCTGATGAGGAACAGGGCGAAATGGCCAGGAAGTCAAAGATTTGGAAACTGCCAAATTACCGGGCAATGATTGAAGAAGGTACGCCAAAAGAAGTATGTTTCTGGCAGAACCAGATGCGTAAGGCTGTTGTGTCCAGACCGGAAGCAAACGCAAAGGCATATGTCAGATTCGTGCTGGCATTTAAGTCAGATGTAGAAGCGTGCAATACGATAGACGAGGTTAAGGCATTTTATGCCGGGAACCCGGATATCGTTGAGTCTAAAGGCGTTTTTGAGTATCTGAGAAAGGCTTCGGAGAATCCTAATGACAAGCACTGGGTTTACGCGGATAGCGAAACGAAACCATTTTTTGACGGCAGTAAAGTGCTTCGTTATGTATATAGCACAAAACGTATTTCAAAAGACTGCGCAGAAAGCGACTTCCTTATGAGAAGAGAAGATAAAGAGGCAAAAAAATACTATGTGTTTGAAGCAAAAGCGGAGAATATTGAAACTAAGCCATATAGCAAGAAAGGTGTTTTTGCAAATACAGTAAAAAGCAGCACTTGTATTACCACTTTCTTTGACAAGGTCAATTATTCTGAGCTGGTAGAAGAGTCTCCAGATGATTGCCTGTATATTGCCATGTACGACAGAACAAAAATCGGAGTATATACTTCCTGCGAAAATGCAAAAAAAGCCATTGAAAGCAAAAAAGAAAAAAATGCGGGAAAAAAAGAGGCAGAAAAGAAAGAAGCATTTCTTCCGCCACATCTTTCAGAGATTGAAAGGACAGGAAGCGATTACAGTTACTTCAGATTTACTGCTGGAAATGTATTGATGGCAAGATATGGACTGCGTGGTGGCGAGTTCGGAAACTATACTTCTTCAAAAGACAGAGTGGGAAGTATTAACATGGCTTATGATGGTTTTGAAGACCTCTATAAGGCCTTAGGTATTTCACATCGGGACATCAGCCTTGGTGGTGAACTGGCAATCGCATTCGGCGCAAGAGGCCGTGGCTCAGCAATGGCTCATTATGAACCGGATAGAAATGTCATCAATATGACTAAAAAACGTGGCGCCGGCTCACTGGCTCACGAATGGGCTCACGCTATGGATGCTTATCTTGGAAAGAAACTTGGGCTGTATGGATATATGTCAGAGAATGTGAAATCAGACAAGGTCTTTGTATCTGCAAAAGAGCTTCTTACGGCATTTGAAAAACAGGATGGAAAAGAAACTGCATTTTATGCAGCATCCAAAAACTTTGATGGGGCTTATAAAAAGGCCGGAAACGGTTATTGGTCATCGGCCCCTGAAATGTTTGCAAGGGCTTTTGCATGCTATGTCAGGGATAAACTTGGAGACAGAAAGTCAGACTATCTTGTAGGTCACTCTGAAGCGGCTTCTGATGGCGTTAGCGTGGCGATTCCTGTCGGGAAAGAAAGAGAAGTCATCGATAAGAAATTCGATGCTTTTATCGCCGATATGATTAAACTTGGTTACTTTTCAAAAGAGAGGAGCAACACAGAAAATCCGACAGAATGCGACGATTCACCAGAAATTGTGGATGTTATCTTCTACGAGGACAACGGCGGCCAGCTGATGTTTTGTTAGCTTTTAACGAAGAACGGAAAATCCCCGGCCGACAAAAAGTCGTCTGCGGGTTAAAAGTTTCGGTTTTAACTTCGCACGCGGGTCTGAATCCCAGTTCGAAGTCAGGTCACAAGCGCGAAGCGCGAGTTATCAAAGGGCGGAACTTTTTCCGCTCTTTTTTTTTGCGGCAAAAAAAAGTCCCGGCGCAAAGGCCGGGGCATTCTAGAGTTGAAATTTTTTGGAAGCGTTTTTTGGTGCTTTTTTCTCAATTTCTGTTAAGATGTATGCTGCGAGAGCATTCATGTTGTTTTCGTGTGCTAATTTCAGGAATTTTTCAAGAGAACTCTTTGCAAAAAATCCAAGCTGAAAGAACTTGATGAGTTTTTCCTCATTTCCTTCGTTGAAATACCGTTTCACGATGCTCTGTCTTGAGCGTTTCAATGCATTGCGGTATATGTCTTTTTGGGTAATATCGTAGAGTTCAAAGGCTGTATCCTGAACGAGTGCGTTACTGAAACATAAGGCATACAGGCTGTCAATCCAATCTGTGTCAGCTGCTTTTGGAGAAAACATGCGGAAGCATTCATCTAGTTGTGAGATGACTTCTTTTGACATGGTTTTTGGAAGATAAAACGTATAATCTTTGTCATCTTCAGTTACGATAAGTTTGAAGGTGAGTCCAATCTTATTGTATGTTGATGCGTCATTGTATGCATTCAATACAGACAGCAGGATTCCTTCCGGCGCTCGGTCATACACATGTAATTCTTTAATGAATCTGCCAAAATTATTTGCTTTCACGGTTTTTAGTGTCCTGGGTACGGTTAATGTGTCCGCAGCAATATCGTTAAACGTAGTATCGCCGATAATCTCCAGGCCTTCATGAAGGACAAGTTTTTTTAAATTGCAGCATGAGAACATCATGCTTGACAATACTTTTATCCATGACGGAATTTCAAGCTCTTTGAGTCCTCTACACCCATAAAATTGGCCCATATCACCAAATCTGCTGTAATCGTCAATGGTATGATTAAATTTGATATCTGTAAGTTGCCTGCAGTCAGAAAACGCATAAGTCCCGATTCTGAATAAGGACTCCGGGAATTTTACAGACTCAATCTTGCTTCCTGAAAAAGCATTATACAGTATATATTCTGTCCCTTCCGGTACATCGTAATGACCATCACGTCTATCTGGATATTTAATAAGGACTTTCTTGTCTTTAGTATATACCACACCGTCCACAGTACAGAATCTATAGCTATTTTTAACTATACGATACGCCTTAGCGTGGATGTCTGAAAGGTAGCCTAGTAAATCGTTTACAGATAAATTTAGCCTGTTGTTGATGACCAGTGTGTTGAAACTTGCGCCTTTCAATTTGTTTAACTGGTCCGGCTTGCTGAAAACGACCTCCTCGATGTCATCCGCATTTTTAATATATACACCGGTGGCATCATCGGGGATAACTGCCATATCTGCAGTACGGTCAACTCCTACTACCGTTTTACCAATCAAGAATACGCCATTTACAAATTGCTTTCTTCCGAATTCAAGCGCAGAACCGGCAAAAGAATTGCCTTGGGCGATAATCTGCTCTGAGATATTTTTGATATGCTCTGAGAGGCAGCCCTCAAAGGCATACGACCTAACAAGTTCAATATTTTCCATATCTATGACGAAATCTTTGTCATGATAAAAGGAATTGAGCAAAATACCCGTTTCTTTGCTGATAAGCATTGGCCCAGATTTAAAATTACGGCTATACGAGATAACCTTCTCAATATTTGGAAACATGGAGTTGTAAATCTCAATGCTTTGGACCCCCGCGTTAATGACAATGGTCTTGATGTTTGGAAACTGCTTCATTACGTCCTTCAAAAGATAGCCAGAACCGCTATAGGTATGGCTTTCGTCTATGAATGTAAGAGTAGTAGCGGATTCCGGGACATCAAGGTTTTTGCATGTATAACCATATACACCTGTTTCAAAATAAAAAATAGCTCCTTCTGGCGAATTTAATGTTGTTAGCATTTCTTTTCTTCCTTTCTTTGTTTTTTTTGTACATACAATATGCGATATTCTCGAGTATAAGAAAAACCCGGCATATGCCGGGCTTAGATTGGTCAGATTCTGAAAGATGTTGTTTTTCTTTTTTTCTTATTGCTGCTTTTCTGCTGCATCTCAAGAATGTAGGAAGTTGCTGTCTTCATTCCGTTTTTTTGTGTTGTTTTTAAAAGAGTATTTAAGACGCGCTCGGAAAGGAATCCGAGCCCGACAAATTTGGCCAGTTGTTTTTCCTGATTTTCTTTTAATAGACGGTTCACGATTTTTCTTGAATGGCTTTTCAGGTAAGCAGCCGCTTCTTCATTGCTGGAATCGTGTTGATACATAGCAATGGCAGTGTCCTGTGTGATAGCGTCATCGTCGCAATATATGAACAGGCTGTTAAAGTAAGACTGCGGAAATAAACGCCATGAAAAATTTGAAAGTCTAAGGTCTAGGCTGGAAGTAACATTACCGATATATATATATCGTGGAATATATAACGTTTTTTTGCCTTTATCATCAGTTATGACAAGCTTAAGCAGTAAATTATCAGTATCAATGTCTCTGTCGGGACGGTCGGCGTTGCGTCTACAGCGGCTGACCATATTTGATATAAGGCCTTCCGGTATCCTTTCATACACATTGATTGTTTTTGCTTTATTAAAATTATTACCGCACATCTTTTTTAATGAGCGGGGAAGCGTAATTTCTTCAAAATCAACAGAATCAAACGCCCAGCCGGAAATCGTATCCACCCCTTCTTCTAATTCGAGGCTTTTAAATTCGCATCCACTGAACATTGACGCTCCGATTGTCTTAATGTACGCCGGGATTTTTAACGTTTTAAGGCTTGTACATCTTGCAAAGATGTTTGAACCCCCTTTATCGTCATAATCGCTAATGCCTCTTCCAAACCCTATATCTGACAGGTCATGGCAATCACAAAAGGCTGCATATCCGATTTCTGTTACAGAATCGGGAATCTTCACTGACGATATCCTGCTGTTTATAAAAGCGGAGTCATAAATCACTTCTGTTCCTTCCGGTATTTTATATGCCCCTTCGCGGCCAGAAGGATATGCGATGAGTTTCTTTTTGTCTTTTGTAAAGATGACGCCATTTATCGAACAATAGAATGGATTGCTATCCCTAACGAACAGGTTGAAGGCATTTGGACGTTTTGCATACGTCCTTATGTCTGGCATTTCTATGTATTCATCTGTGTCAATGATTACGCTGTCAAGGAACAGGCTGCTGTCACTGAACGCGTTAAGGTTTTTGACGTTTGCAGTTTTTATACACTTAATATTGTTTATATTTGTGTCTGCTCCCGTGTATATAGACTTGATACCATCAGGCAGTGTGATTTCTGTTGCACCAGGCTCAATATCAACAAGGACCGCGCCGATGGTACATATGCCATTAGTGAATGGTTTTTTTTCAGCGAATATGGAATATGCAAAAGCATTATCATTAATTTTGGCTACGTTGTTGCTGTTAACGATATCAACTGATTTACAACCTTCAAAAGCAAAGCTGTCTATCAAAATGACATCGTGTAGGTCAACCACTTCGTCCTGATTTCGGCAGAATGTATTTTCAAGCCTCGCTTCGTTATACCCGGTCTTTATCAGCATACTTCCGGTGGTATATGAGTAGCTGCGTGAAGATACCCTTCTGACGTTCGGAAACATCATATTGCTGATGTCAATATCGTCAACGCCTTGCTCAATCACGATTTCTTTGATATTTGGGAACTGTTTTTTCACATCTCGCAAAAAATACGACGGTGTAAATACTCCATACTGTAAATTGCTGATAGAAACATTCCTCATACGTGCAAACGTCAATGTGGTAACATCATCGTCAATATCAATGTCAACGCATCTTCCACGCTCTGCTATATAAAATGTAACACCTTTCTGTACAGAAACTTTTTGAACCATTTCAGTTTCTCCTTTCTTTGTAAAAAAATATTCAAAAATAATATGCAAGATTTCTCTGACAAGAAAAATCGCAAAAAACGATTCTGCGGACAAAATTTCAGCATATTGGATATGTAAAAAAACAAAAAGAGGCTGATGAGAAGCCGAAAAAGGAGAAAATAATGATGACAATAGAAGAGATTGATAAAGGACTAAAAGAGAACGGATATATCCCAAACGATGATATCTGCTATGCTGTATTTGAGGCACTGTCACTGCAGAAACCAATTCTGATTGAGGGTGACCCGGGCGTCGGTAAGACATCACTGGCGATTGCTGTTTCCAAAATGCTCAGCCTGCCGTTTCTGCGCCTGCAGATGTATGACGGATTAACAAAAGACGAAATCCTGTATGACTACGACTACCAGCGGCAGCTGCTGACATTGGAGGCAGTAAAACCCAAAATCAATGAAGAAATCAAGGGCATGGACGTAAATGCTGCCATCAGAAAAGTAGCAGGAGATGTAAATTTCTATGGAGAAGAGTTTCTGATTCCACGTCCAGTACTGCAGACCATTAACGGGACGGGAAAGAAACTGCTGCTGATTGATGAGATAGATAAGTCTTCGGAAGAGACCGAATATATGTTGTATGAATATCTTGAAGGATATGGAATCAATATCCCACAGCTGGGACCGGTAAATTGCCCGGAAGGCCAGAAGCCGGTTGTGTTCCTGACGTCTAATGGATACCGCGAATTATCAGGTGCAATGAGAAGGCGCTGCGGGTACCTCTATATCAAGAAAAAGACCAGGGAAGAGATTATTGAAATCCTGAAGAATAATGCAAAAGTTAACGACAAAGTGGCAGCCGGCATCGCATCATGCATTGTATCCCTGCAGGAGGAGCACCTGAAACATCCCGTATCTATTTCGGAGGCGGTCGATTGGGCGAACTTCCTGAAAAATGATGCAAATAAAGACATGGTCATGAAATCTATCGGACTGCTGGCAAAAGACAGAAGAGACATGGGAATTATCCGGAAGGCGGTTGAAACATACGCAGAAGATATTGCTGTAGAGTAAGGAGGGGGTTTGTTTGAATTGGATTGATTGTGAGGTATGTTTATTTTCCGAACAGTGTGATGGTCCCGATTATGCCCAACTTTGTATGGACTTTGATGACGACTATGACTTTGATGGCTACTGCGACGATTCTAATCCTTCGCAGGGTGTTGTAGGAGACCGGGCCCCGGTAATCCCGGAAGTAACGACGGATACGCCTTCCTACCTATACGAATTCATCTTTGAGGCATGTGAGTATTTTAGCAGCGCAGGTTATATCTGCAATGTTTCAGAAGTGTTTTCCGTTATCAGTGATATGCGCGGAAAGGTAAATATCAAACGGCTCCTTTCCACAATGCTTGTACATAGTTATCAGGAGTCCGCCGCTTTTGATAAGATTTACAGTGAATTCCTTGAAAAATATTACTACCGGCACCGCGAAGAACGGGAAGCAAAAGATGAACACGAAAAAAATAAGAAAAAAATGAATGAAAAACTGCAGCGCCTGACAGGGCGGCAGCAGGAACTAAAACAACAGCAGGAAGAAGGGCAGAAAGAATCAAAAGAAGTTAGAAAAGCAGAGCAGACGCAGGAACAGCAGAAAGGTATTAAAAATCTGGAAGAATGCCTGGAAGGCCAGAAATCGTTAAAAGAATTCGTAAAAGTAGTAAAAAGCGGCATAAAACCTGAGCAAAGCCAGTTAATGCGTGAAGTTAAAGCTGCTTCCATGAAAGCGTGTACGAAACCCAACAGCAGCGAAATCATGGCGGCTATCCGGGAACGTGGAAAACAGCTGAAAGCAATCAAGGAAGAAGCCAAGAGCTTGAGTACACAGATTGCTCAGACGGAAAATGATATCAAGACAATGCAAAAGAGAATGCAGGAAGAAGACGCAAAGTTCCAGCGCAAAATGAATGAGATTGTGAAGGAGCAATCTAATATGCATCGTGCTGAATTCAATAAAGCGCTTGCCAGGAATGCAGTAAGGTCCAAACATGCCGGTGACATTGTACTGGATAAAGACTTCGCAAAAATGAATGATGCAGAGAAGCGGCAGATTGCAGACTATATCAAAGACAATGCAAGGAAATTCCGGACAAAAATGTCACGGAAGATTCGGGCAAACCGTTCATCTAAGATTGATATCCCGGCTACGATAAAGAAAAGTTGCCAGACTGGTGGTATCCCGTTAAGACTTATACACCAGAAGCCGGTAAGACAGAAGTCAAACCTGATTCTGATTCTTGATGTGTCTGGGTCATGCAAGAATGCCTCTGAAATGATGTTGGTGTTTATGCATGCGATGAAGGAAGTGTTTCCCGGTGGATGCAAGACCTACGCTTTTACGAACCGTCTTTATGATATTTCAAAATTCTTTGAAACAGACAACCCGAATGAAGCAGTGAAAGCCGTTATGGATGCGATACCGAGGGCGGGTGCCTATTCTAACTATGAAATCCCGTTCAGAACGTTCTACGACGAGCACATGAGTGAGGTGACCGGCGATTCTTACATTTATTTCATCGGTGATGCGAGAAATAACAAAAACGCCAGCGGTGAAGACTATGTGAAGGCAATTGCAAGAAAGGCAAAAAAAGCGTTCTGGTTGAATACAGAAAAGGTGGAAGAATGGAACCACGGCGATTCTATCATTGGAACATATGCAAAATATATGACAAAGGTGGCACAGACGGTGACGCCGGCAGAATTGCTGGGATTTTTGGAGAGGTAAGAAGAGAGGGCTGCCACGCAAGCACGCTGCGGGCCCCTTGCAGTTTTTGCTTCTGTCTGCAAAGACGGGCTTTTGTCAACGAAGAACGGGGAATCCCCGGCCGACCAAAGGTTCCGGTTTTGACTTCGCACGCGGGTCTGAATCCCCGTTCAAAGTCAGGTTACGAGCGCGAAGCGTGAGTTATCATGAAAAGAATTCCGCATATTAAGTGCAGAAGCAAAAAGAAAGGAGCAAAAAAAATGCCAAAATCAGCTAACGAAGAAGTCAGGACGATTTACCGGCCGCCGTATTCTGTAGATGCATCGGCGAGTGTTAAGATGCTGAAGAAATACTACGACGCCAGGAAAGACGGAGAAATAGTAGACGTGGTGACTCTGACAGAGCCATATAATATAATCGGAAGTAATGCTTTTGATTTCTGCCATGTTAAAGAGATTACTATTCCGGATACCGTGACACAATTGAATCGTTTTGCTTTTGCTGACTGCAAAACGCTAAAAAAAATCACGCTCGGAAAAGGTATTAAAAAATGTGGGGAGGACCTAACTTTCCGGTCAGGCGTGCAGGAAATCGTCTGGACAAAACCAATTAAGGAAGATGTAGACGATGCATTGTCGTCATTACTGTATGGATTAATCCGGGAAGAATCTTCAATATTCTACCGGACAGACGAAATCCGGCTAAACAAAGGGAGAATATTTCTCAATACAGGAAAAGCACAGAAAACCTTTCTGCTGACATATGGCGGCAGAAGCATAAGACTTCCAAAGTGCATTAACAAATACCTCAACATGTTTGTCATCCAGGATATGGTGTACGCGGCTCTCGCCAGCGGTACAGATAAGACAAGCCGGTCTCTGTCATACCGTCTCATTTTTAGAATGATGCAGGATTTTCAGAACAAAGCGAGCGTTGCACTGGAGCTGTACATCCTGGAAGGTTCGTCAGATGCGAAAAGATACCTCCAAAACAATGCGGCGAAAATCGCAAAAGCATTTGCGGAGTGCGGAGATGATGTTGCATTGTCAAAATTTGTATCTCTTGGCCTGATGGATGCAGAAGCGCTGCTGTATACACTGCCAGTCGCGCAGGAGAAGGAATTGCAGACATCCGTATCGTATCTGCTTGATGAGATGCGAAAATGCGGACTTGCAGTGCCGGATTCTCTGAGTTTGTAAGTTCTTTAACATTTGACAAGCCGCTGCCAATCCGGCAGCGGCTTTTTTACTAAAAATCCAGTATATTGTACATATAAACACAAAAAGGAGAAATAATATGGATTTTGCATTTTATACAGACGCAGAAAAGAAACTAAAAGAACTGCGTTCAAAAGAAGAAAAAATAGAGATAAAAGAAGGTACAAAAATAATCGGCTCGTTTGCGTTTCGTGCCCCAAATGCCAGAGAGATTGTACTTCCTGATTCAGTTGAGACGATACAGATGTATGCATTTGGGAATTGTGAAAATCTTCAAAAAGTTGTTTTTGGGAAAGGAGTAAAGCGTATTTTTCCAGACATATTTAGTGGGTGTCATAACCTTTCCGAAATTGAATTTGCAGGAGATAAGGACCCGGATTTTGCGTTTGAGAATGGAGATGTAAGCGGAAGAGTGGCGTTGCTGCTTGACTTGACTCAATTTATTATGAACCTGAATGTAAGGCCGAAATCAGTTTTCCAGCACATTGAGAATTTTCAGTTATGTGATTTGATGATGGAAAAATTTCTCACAGCAAAAATTCCACAGATGACAATCAAGATTACAGCTGGAGAAAAGAGTCTGCGTCTTCCAGTACCAATTCCAAAATATAAGGATTACGTGCTTGATGGGCTACTGCGTGATTGGTTAAAAGAAGTACACAGTTCAGTTTTTCGCAACAGGCTAACATTGTTAACGTCATTTGTCAACACTCCTGATACCAATTACGCGCTGGCGTTAGAGCTCTATCTTCTTGATGGTGATGCAAATGCACTGAGATACCTGAAAGAGTGGACATATTCTGAAATGATACATATTGTCAAATCTGGGAAATATGAAATAGTAAAAGATATTTTAAAGCTTGATTTCTTCACCGATACTGAGTTAAAATCGATGATTCAATACTTAAGCGAAAATAACATGATAGAGGCAATGGCTCATGTCATGGAATATGTAAAGGATGGGAATTTCAAAACAGATTTTTATTTGTAGATGTTAGCGCCGCAGTTTTCTGCGGCTCTTTGTGTGCATTTTTTTTGCTTATTTTTTCTTTCTGATACAAATTTCCGGCATACTACAAGAAACAAAAAAATATAAAAAAGGAGAAAAAGAAAATGCTAAAAAGCAACAACACCAAATCATCAACTGGATATGACAGAATAGAGTTCTACGTTGACTTCGTGCATGTCCTGCTGTCGGCGTTCCTGCTGGGGTATGTAATCGGTAAGGACAAGGCAGAAAAGAAAGGGGAAAAATGATATGCGTACGCTAGAAGAAAGAAAAAGACAGGCTGACGAAAATATGGAACGTATTGACGCTTTACTGACAAGAGAACTGGCATTCAGTGTTAAAAGTGGAGATGTCTGCAGCAGTGCTGTTCAAGCGCTTGCGCTGGCAAAAATTGCACTGGAGATGAGCAGCGAAAATCTGCGAAAGGAGGAAAAATGATGCTTACATTTGAGCGAGAATACTTCGAGCGGCCGGTATATGGACCAGACACCAGTGTGTGATGGACCTGATGGCCGGAAAGATTACGATTAGCGAAGTCCCATTTGCGTATCGTGGAAAGCGTGAATTCAACTGCGCTTTCCAGTATACGAAATCACTGCCGCATGCGCAGGCAGAAATCGAGCGGGAACTCATCAGAAAACAGATGCTGGATGATATCGCGGAATGCCGAAGAAGAGGAAAAAGAGGAGGCAAAAAAGAAAAAGATGTTGTGGAAATTTACACAAGGCTGTCTGGAGAGGAAAGACTCGCAAAATTTGCATAACATTTTGTGTTGTGGTATAGTATATACAACAAGAGGGAGCAGAAGCCCCCACAGACATCAGGCGGATTCGCCGCCGAAATTCCTTTCTTTGTTCGAAAAGGTCGCTGCAGGTTTTGCAGTGGCCTTTTTTCGTATGAATGAAAATCACGCATATTATGTGTAAAGTAAAAAAGAAAGGAGTAAGTCTAATGTCTAAAGAAAGAGAAGTGTTATATAAAAATGCAAAATATGTAGTCAGGTTTTTGAAGGTTCATCTTGGAGGAAAAGATGAAATGGCGTCTTATCAGGAGGTCCGGCTCTTTGCGTATGATGAGGTCGGCAAATTAATTGTTGAGCGTGAATTGCTTTTTAGGTGTAATCCGGGATTTATCGTGCCAAGATTCGAAACTTACGAAGAAATCAGAAAATTCTGGAGCTATCCAAATCATGCAAGGCTGGAAGTTCAGCCAAAAACGATATACGACATCAGAGAAATTTAAATCTGCCCACTGGGCAGATTTTTTTTGCCACAAAATACGCTGTTCGTTCTTTTTCTTTCTTCCAAAGAAATTCAGCATATTGTATATGCACAAAAAAACGAAAAAGGAGATTTAAAAAATGGATATTGGAGCATACGCAAGGATTGATGACCTGTCAAACATCCTGGCTTCCGCAGGAGTAGATATCCCGCGCCTCCGCGGCCTGAGATTAATGGCAACAGAAGAAAAGATTTCAGAAGAAGAGATTAAAGAAATGACTGCCTCAGCAGATGTTGATGCGGTTGAAGACCTGGTTAGGTCCTGTCCACCATGGTCAGTTGGTTCTGATTGTCATTCTTACTGTTGGAGAACAGATAAGAACTTAAGACGCTTCCTGGTCTACACTAAGGATGAGAGTGGATACGACAGACCGACTGCTGTAAGATGGGAAGAAATTCACGGAAAGAGGAGAAAGAAGATTAAACTTCTTGCCAAAACGCAGATTAAACGTATCCGTAAGTCTATGGACACCTTCAATAAATATGCCGGCAGAAAAGACGTGCTGTACGTTCATGCCCGTATTGGCGGAAATAACTGGGTATTTTTTGACGGTCAGAAGGTAGCAGAGCATCCGGCTTTCATTGAAAGAGTGGATGACTGGTTTGATTCAACTTATTGCGATATCTATCTGAAAGTAGATGAATCTATTGTAGAGCAGTATCTCAAGGAAGAGAAAGAAAGAGAAAAAGAGGCTGAAAAAGAATCCCCTGCACTGTCCGAAGCGGCAGCAGCAGACGAGTCTTAAAAACTCGGCAAAAAAAATGTCTGCCAGAAAATATATAGTATATTACAAAAAAAAGGAGCAGCTTTTGCTGCTCCTTTAAGATAACAAGCGGGAAGCTTATGGTTCAGGATAATTCACAGATATATTCAACACATTGAGATTCCGTCATATATCTTGGAATCATATTCTTTTTACCACAATGGTCTATGGAAATCCAGTCGTCTTCCGTTATTTCCACTTCGCAAGGAACAATCGTAATGAATTCACGAATTGTTTCAAAAAACCCATTTGGGAATGTTGGTGTTTCGCAGATAATGGATGATACCTTATGCCCTGAGATAGACGCATCTGTCGTAAACGCTTCAACGCTTTTTGGGATGCATATAGATTCGATATCATTAGATATGAGTTTTGTACCAATCAGCCAGGTTTTACCAGGAAATGTAACATTACCTTGTAAAAACCATGGGGCTGAACCTGTGATAAGCATTCCTCGATTAGTCTGATAGAGAATGTCATCTTCGCATCCAACTCTTGTAAGCTCTTCGTTGTTTGATGGAGAAAGCAGAACGTGTTTGCAACTCAATTCCAGCTTATTTTTTTTCTATTGCTTTTTCTAATTCCGCTTCGTCTCTTGTTTTTGCGTCGACATAAAGATGAATGGTTTCACAAAAAGGTTTGTCAGAAAAATTTCGAAGTACATGCAGTAACCTGAAATCTTTAACAATGAGTTCTTTGATATAGTCAGCACTATCGAATCCGTCTATCATTACAATTCTTTTGATAGAATCTGTAAGTTCAAAGGAAATGTCTTTTCCATTCACTCTAACCAGACAGTCTCCGAATATAACGAGAGTATCCTCCAAAGACTCAAAGTAAGAACCAGCCAGCGCATCTTTATCCAGGCTTTCCAACCTTTCGGTATTGATTACTTGGTATGCCATACATCCGTCAAGGGCCATTCCTGAAATACGATTGACATCCTTAAAATCCAGAATGTAATCCGAGGGTTTGCAAAACGTATTTAAAAGAGTCCTGCCGTAATATTCCTCTTCGTACCCAGCATCCGTATTTACTGAAATGAGCATTGTTGAACCATTCTCAAAATGTTCTGATTCAGAAATGACTTTACAAATATTAGGGAATGTTCTGTTTTTCATGCGGATTTTTACAATTCCATCCTCAATCTTTAATGTAGTTACATTTGGAAAAATTTTTTCCATATTAGTCAAATCATATTCTACAACAGCGTTGGACTGACCAAAAAGTGTAAGGACTGTATCTGATTCGGCAAGCATGACATCGGTCAGTATTGTATTAGTATCTATCGCAGCTAACTGTGCTTTTTTCTTTTTGCCTTTTTTGTCCTTTTTCTTTTTAGCTTTCTTTTTTTTGCTTTTTGTAATAGTATCGGTTTCAATACTATTCATCTCATTTTTCTCGTTCCCATTGTTTGCATAATTTTTTTTCATCATTTTTTTGCGCAGGAAGCCACATCCGACGAAGAAACGATATTGTTTTCGTTTCGCAGTCGGACATGAGAAGAGTGCCTTTCGCATCCATCCTGCTTCTCCTTTCTTGATATTTGTCAAATATAATATGCATGATTTGATAAATGGCGGAAAATCTCCGGTCAATTTTGCTGCCCGCAAGTAGATATTGCATTGTAAAGACTCTGGCAGGCCGGTACATGCCATTAACGGAGAACGGGAAGTCCCCAGCCGACAAAAAGTCGTCCGCGGGTCAAATATTCCGGTTCTAATTTCGCACGCGGGTCTGAATCCACGTTCGAAGTCAAGTAACGAGTTCAGCTTTGCTGGCGAGTTATTAAAAATGGAATATAAGAAACAAAAGAAACAAAGACTCGCAAAATTTGCATAATATTTTGTGCTATGGTATAGTATATACAACGAAAGGGAGATAAGAAATCCCTGATACATCAGGCGGATTCGCCGCCGAAATTCCTTTCTTTGTTTGAAAGCCCCGCTGCTGTGACGATATGGCAGCGGTGTTTTTTTTGCGTGATATTTGATTTTTTAGTTTCAGTTTTTCTTGCATATTAACTGTATAAAATACAAAGAAGAGAGAGAGGAACTAATATGGTTAATACTGCAGTAATTTTTATTGATAAACAGGGGAATTTGTCTGCAAGATATTTCACTTCATCTGCACCGTACGAAATTTTTAGATTTTTCGGAAGATGGCCTGAAGAGGTAGACGATTTTGATTGTGAACACACATATCTGCCAGCCGATAGGGCTACCGCTGCAACAAAAAGATTACTGGATAAAAATGCATGCGAAGAAGGCTATAGCATAGAACTGGAGATGATGGAAGTAATTCCAGATTTAAAATCAAAAGTGGTCATTGGAGACGTCCTCAAGACAATGATTAATATTTTTCAGTTAGAAGAAGTATCTCTGGATAATCTTGACCCAAATATCGATTACGCTGCGCCAGCCACAGTACTGTTGTCTGATGGGTGCTCGATAAGGAACAAATACACATATACAATCCCAGAAACTAATAACTATGATTTATATGTACTTCCTATTCTTGGCATTATGGACGAAGAAATTGGTGCTGAATTTTTGGAATTTTCATCTTTTGATGAATTTTTGGAAAAACTTTCGAATATACAAAAAAGACAGTATCCATTAGGCTCAGACGGGTCCGAATGGGATGACGAAGATGTCACAGAGGATTCGTCTTGTGACGATGGCTTTAATTATATGAAATCAAAAAAAATATATGTATTAAATCCGGCGTGGCTACATAGTGATGAAACAGGTATCCAAGGATTGGACTCAGAATACCCTGAATGATTTGACAAATTGGTCGCAGATACAGGCATAACACCTTGCATAAACGCAAGGTGTTTTTTTCTGAAAAAATTAAGCATATTGCAAGAAATACAAAAAAAGAAAGGAAAAAAATAATGAAAAAAGAAATGGAAACGGTATATAAAAATAAAGATAATGTGGTTTATACAATATCAAATGATTTGAATTCATGTTACGACATTGATGTCCCAGATGATGTAGAAACGGTAATGCTTGGGATACGCGAAGACGAAACAATCAGGACTGGAGCACTGATTTTGGCTTTCAATCTTGTTAAGAGCGAAAAAAGTTTTCCAAATGTAAAGAAACTTATAATAGGAAGCCACATATTTCATATCAGTATTCCGAATGCACTGTTTCCCAATGTAAGAGAAGTGATTTCGTATTCCAAACATTTTGACAGTGGGAAATATATCGTTCATCTAACCGACTCTTATTCCCCGATGAAATTGCTTTATAATTCTTTTTGTCTTGGACCTGATGAGGTCCTGAATTTAGAAGGTATACATCTTATTGAAGCAAATGCACTTGAGGGCTGCCAGACAACAAAAGTAATCAATGCAAACAAGACAAAGATACTGGACCGGCAGGCTCTTCACGGCTCAGCGTTTGAGCAGTTAAAAGCCGGACACAATCAATGCCTATTGCTTGGAAACTTCGTGATTGGTGTTGATGAAAATGCGGAAGAATTGGAAATTCCATCTGACATCTTAGGAGTTATCAGCGGAATAAATATCGACCACGTACACCGTCTTGTTGTGCACGACATAGATATGGTGTCTCGTTTTTGCGGAGTTCCTGATATTTTGGTTCTGGCGAAAGATGTACAGACTCCAAGTTCACGTATTACCCACTCCAAACTTGGAAGGCTTGGAAAAATGATATTCGAAGTAGAAAAAGGAAATGCACATCTTAAGGCTGTTGACGGAGTCCTATATTCCAAATACGGAACTTTCCTATACAGGGTACCAGAAACAAAAACCGGGCATTTCATCGTTCCGGACGGGGTTGAAACGATATTTGAATATGCGTTTGCGAATTCAAAGATAGATTCTGTCTCCTTTCCAGATTCATTAAAAAAGATAAAACGTCATGCTTTCGAAGACTGTGAATATCTTAAAGACATTGATTTTGGAAATGGGATTGAAGTGATAGGTCTGCACAAAAGCCGTATGTACGATTCATCTGTTTTTAATGGCTGCAGCAGCCTTAAACATGTCACATTCCCGAAACAGATAAAAGAAATCGGACGTATGGCATTTAAGGACAGTGGTCTTGAAAAAGTGGAATTAAATGAAGGTTTAAAACTTATTGGAGAAGCCGCATTTGCGTATTGCAAAATAAAGGCTCTCAGAATCCCAGCCTCTGTATATGATGTAGACTACATGGCTTTTGCTGGAGTGGACTATGTTGTTTTTGAAAATGAAAGCATGACAACATCTGCGGCATTTGCGCTCATAACTGAGCAGATAGGCACCGTGCATGTTACAGCCGGGAACGAATCAATATACATCATGAGCCCTACTATGAAAGAATGTCTGGACGGCAGTGTAAGAACTATGGATGATATGAAAAGATTCGCCGAAGAAAAAGCTATTACTATGGCCGAGTTTCTAATAAAAAAAGATGATTCAAATGGATTCAAAAAAATGCTGGAAATAAATGATTACTGTTATGATACTCTAAAATCTATCCTAGATAATATACAAATTGATAATGCTGTTTGTATGGCATATCTGATGGATAAGATAGAAAAGAAGAGGGAAGCCGAAGACGAATTTTCAATGTAGACTTAGCCGGGCAGTAAGCCCGGCTTTTTTTGTAGCCTTAAGACTCGCAAAATTTGCACATACATTATTCGTATGGTATAGTATAGACAACAGGAGGGGAACAAAAAAATCCCCCAGACATCAGACGGATTCGCCGTCGCATACCTTTCTTTGTTTGGCACCCTGCCCGGAATAACCGGTCGGGGCGTTTTTGTGTGAACAGGATTCTGCATATTGGAAAAGACAAAGAGCAAGAAAGGAGAATAATCATGATTGATTTTAAAGATATTAGATTTACAGATAAAGAGGAGCTCATTTTTTTACCGGCAGCGCTGCTTAACGATTTTTTGTACTTTCTGGACTGCAAACGCCCAGATGTAAAACATAAAACTTTCATGCTGTTTAAGATTAAGAGGAACGAAAAAATAAAAACAGCAAGAAAAGAATATGTAATGCAGCATCAGTATATATTTGACGGGACTGCATATGCAGACTGCCCTGTAGATAAATATATGGGCCTGCTTTCCAATATTGACCCTGATTGGCTTTATACAGAGCTTCGCAAGTTCTATTACGGTGGCCCGGAAGAAGACCCGGAAGTTAAAAACTGGAGATATGAGAGCGTTAAGCCAATAATCGTGACGGAGTCACCAAAAGGCGATAACGTGTCCATTGTACGGTTAGACCCGAAGCGGTTTAAGGGTATCGGCTCTTATCGAGAAATGACGGAACTGGAGGGGTTGATGGAAGACAAGCATCTGTCACAGCGTGACATTGATGTTATCCTCAGTGCGCTTAAAATCAAATCTGAATGAAGAGGCTTGTAACCTCTTCATTTTTTTTGTCTCCTGTATTTTTCATATTAAACATATGAGAAAACAGGAGGTGAGCGAATTGGCTACCTTAAAAGAAATTGAAAAAAATTACGATAAAATAAGAGTTGATGATATATTAAGTTATCGCTCACACGCAGAGCAAAAACATATTTCCGTGTCAGAAATAGATTCAATGGAACGTATACTGAAAGAAGAAAAGGCAACACAAAGCATGTTTATCGCAAATACCGAAAGGCCAAATGACTCAGAGGAAAATAAAGTTTATGCCTATGACCTGATAGCGGAGGCTTTGGCGTACAAAAAAAATGACGTGTTGGACTGGCTAAAAGATGAGTACAGCGACAGGCAGCTGATGATTACCATACCATTCGATGAATATGTGGGGCGTGGGTTCGTGCTTGATAAGAAAAAAGGATTAATTAAAGAATATGAAACAAAAGATATTACCTTATGTCTGGAAAAAGACCTATACTCTAAAACAGGGTTCGGCCTGGTAACGGCATATCCTGAGCTAAGAAACGAAGAACGGATACAAAAAACTGAAAGAGATTTGTCTTATGTCGCTAAGCAGACAAAAACCTATAAAAATGCTACCGCTTTGGGAAAAGCGTATATCTTATACAGAACCAATCCGCAGTCCAAAACAATTGTAAAATACAAAGAAGACAGGTATACCGGTGAGGAATATATCCTTTTGCAGTCCAAGATAAGGCCAAAAGAGGGGAAGCCATTAAAGATAAACACGATAAAGATGAACGAGGATTCTATTACGCTGAGAACCTCACAGTATCGTGATGAGAGCGGACGAGGTCGACCTGAACCGATAGAGACAAGACTCTCAGAGATGGCAGAAGAACGCGGCTTTGGAAATAAATTCAGTGTAAATCTAAAAGACCCGGAAATACAGGAGAAGTTCTCCACAATATTCAAAAATGCTTGCAATGCTATGCGGCAGGTTCAAAATGCGATAAAAGCAGTACAACGGGACACGCTCGGGCGGGATGAGGAAATGATAGACTCTGTAGAAGAAGAAAGATAGTCCGCAAAAATTGCAGAAAACGAGAAAATGTGCCATACTATAAGTAGAAAAGGAGGTGTTTGAATGATTTCCTTTAAAGATATAAAGCTGACAGAACAAAAAAATACAATTTATATCCCACAGCATCTGAAATGGACGCTGGAAAACTTTCTAAAAAGAGATTTTCCAGATATGGAAACATGGACTATCATGTCATGGCGGATGAAAGACGGTTCGGCGGCAGCACGGGCAAGAGATAAGTTCCTTTTTCATCACAAAGATATGTTTGATGGCACGGAATACGAGAATCTGGCTGTAGAATACTATGTGGGATTTGAATCTTATATTAGCACT
The DNA here is from genome assembly GCF_003184505.1 of Blautia sp. BCRC 81119. NCBI lineage: Bacteria > Bacillati > Bacillota > Clostridia > Lachnospirales > Lachnospiraceae > Blautia > Blautia sp. BCRC 81119. Next base: position 172,836 of record NZ_QJHD01000005.1, read on the forward strand.
GACTATCTGCTGGAAAAATTAAAATCTTTCTACGGACTCGGGAAAGATGAGGAAGTAAGAGAATGGGAAAAAGAACGTAGTAAAAACATGCTGATGAGCCATGCTGCAGATACAATGGATGATGTTGTTCTCCCACTGGATAAGAGAGAGTTTGAGGCGATTGGCTCTTATGAAGAAATGGAAAACCTGCAGGAACTGATGAGGAAGAAAAACCTCGGAAGAGATGAGATTGCGCTGGTTTTGAGATGTTTGGAAAGAAATGGATAGAAAGAATGAGCAGGCTTATCGCCTGCTCATTCTGCTTATTCTACGAAAGTGTATTATTGATTTTAAGTATAAGTTCTCTCATACTTGCATTTTCAGCCACAGATTTGATTTCTCTTAAGTCATCTTCCAAAAGCATTCCAATATTCACGGCGACGATGGCATCGCTTTCCCTATCTTCTTGAATATACCGCAAGACGATGGACTTTATGTCATCTTTCAGGTATGCTGCAATATTTTTATCTTTCGAAAAGGCATATTCTCTTATCATAGTATCCTGTCTTACCTCTTCATTAATTGCATATTGGTATGCCTTTTTCAATGTTGCAAACTCTTCATTACAGATTTTGTCCAGCTTTTTGATACTCTTTTCGGTCATATATCGTGGCAAAAAAACATGGCCTTTATTACATACAACCTTAATGACGGTATTTTTGTCATCCGGATATGGCTCATAGTTCCTTGCGAATGCCTCAATGCAGCCATGCGGAACATTTTCTCCATTACACTGAATAACTGTGACATTGTCAGCATTAAGGAAAGCTCCAGACTGAATATTAGTCACAGAAGCTGGAACCTCTACTGAAGCAATATACGGAGATGAAAAAGCATATGTACGAATAGTCTTAACTCCATCTGGTATTACCGCATTCCCTGATAGGAACCATGCGGAATCATACAGAATACCACCTTTTTTATCGAAAATCATATCGTTTTGGGACTTAAGATAGTTATTCTCATCGTTGATTTGAACATGTTTCGCGTTTAAACAAATTTCATTCGAGCCAAATGCTTCTCGAAAATCTGCTATATCGTCAATATACAAGGTATCACAAATCTGAGCATCCCCAATTCCATTAAGCACACTGAGCAATTTGTAATCTTTCACAACGAGTCTTTCTAGCTTACTACCAGAAAAGCCTTCCGGAAAAATAATATATTTTACATCTTTCGTGAGCTCATACGAGCCAGTGTCATCATTGAATCCAATGAGACAGTCTCCAAACATGATAGGCCCACTTCCAGGGTGTGCTTTATTTAAGTCGAAAGCAGAGCCTGAGAGCCCGTCTTTGTTGATACAGGTAAGATGTTCTGTATTAAATACTTTTTTTGTAACACACCCATCAAGTGCCATGTCCGCTATAACAGCAACGTTTTTGAAGTACAAGGTTTCTTCTTCAGATTTACAAAATGCATTCAGCAAAATTCCTTTTTCACTTTTCAATTTGCTTGTTCTGATAAGCATTGTTTCCTTTGTCTCAAAGAGCGGAGACTCTGATATAACCTTTCGGATGTTCGGAAATGTACGATTTGATATCCGAATAGCTGTTACACCGTTCTTGATTTTTAAGGTCGTAATATTTGGAAATTCTTTTTTCATCCCTCTTAAATCATAAGCGGCAACATCTCCTTCAAGAGTAAGAATTTTGTTTCTCTGCGTAAGACCAATTTCAGTGACTACATCATTTGTTATTTTTCTTTCCATTTTCTTTATCCCTTTCTTTATTTTTTTCATGAGCAATATGCCATATTTCAGAAAATACAAAAAAATACAGATGCAAAGACTGATATACTGATGTTAACACGATTGGCTCTTATGAAGAGATGGAAAATCTACAGGAAATGATGAGGAATAAGATTGGTGCCAAAGTTGGCCACAGCTTTTCTCGCCTGTCGATAATATTTTCAAAAACATTTGTAAAAATATCAAAAATATGCTATATATAATATATATAATATTTAATTAATAGACCCATATTGGAGAGTCACTTGTAGTAAAATTCTAAAAAAATATGGAGGTGTATTAATGTCTACTTCAACTACGGGATGGTATAATGACTATACCATCTATAATGAATTGTTGCGTTTATCAAGACTTCATAAGTTTAACCAGTTCACGTTCGAATACTTGATGAAATATGCAGTCAAAGGTTCTCAGGTAATCTTAGATGAAATTGAGCTTCTTAATAGCGCTGAAGTAGAAGATGACGAAAAAGAACTAATAACTAAAAAGATGTTAATTGTATTAAAATCCTATAAACATCAATGCTATGATGAACGAAGTATCAAAATAAAGCAAAAATATATACCAGGGTTGGAACAATTGGCAACGTATATTGAGGCATTTCAATTCCCAGCATTTGTTTCTACGTATCTCCAAATTTGTGCAGGAACCGGAAATCTGATAAACAGTTCTAAAATAGAATCATTGCAAAAATCAGAACTCAAAAATGACAAAAAAAAAGAAATCGCGTATTCTCTTATGGTTGACTTGCTCTTGGCGAAAAATCTTGACTAATTCATCGCTGAATGAGGAAACCACAGCGGAGCTTGCCACCATCGATGGGTGGAAGACCATGGCTTATTTCTAAAGGCTAATAATATATGGAGGTGTATATATGCGTAATGAAATGTCACTCCAGGACCGATATGAGTACCTGGTAGAACTTAATGAGAAAAAGGAATATACTAAATTAACGGGTGCATTTTTAAAGTTATTTTTGGATACAAATTTTAAGTATATGCCGGAAAATTTTGATGCATTGTTGAGTGAAGAAACGTCTGCGGAAGAAAAAGAAACAGTCGCCAACAATATGCTTAACGCTTTTAAGGATGCATTACAAAAAAATGAAGTAGTAGGATTGACTGTTGCTAATGATTTACTGGCTTCAGATGCAGAACTTAATTTTCTGCACGGATTAATTAATGCAGATTCAGAAATCGATTTTCTTCTTAATCTAATCAATGAACAGGAATATGGAAAATTTGCATTTCATGCTCAGAAATACTGTCTTGACAATGATATTAATCCAGAATTTCCAGAAGATATGGAAACACTGGCAGAAGCAGAGGCTTCTGATGATATAAAGAGAGATATCGCTTATGAGGCATTGACAGGACTGATTAATGCCAAAAATATGTCAAATACAAAATAACTGTAGTGCGAAAATGCTATGGTATGTATATGACAAATATATCGTAAAAAAGACGAAATAAAGAGGTAGCAGAGTAAATCTGCTGCCTCTTTATTTCGCTGTATATCTTTTAATATATTCGTTATTAATCCGCTGAATTTCTTTGTACTCAGTTACCATATTGTAAAATGTTGCTTTTTTTAAGCCAGTTTTTTGTATAAATTCTTTTGATGATATTTTTTTTTATTCCTTTCTTGATTTTTTCATAGACAATATGCTATATTTCAGAACAGGCAAAAACAGATATCACTGATAATGGAAGGGCATGTATAAATGACAACAAAAGAAAAGTTATTAAAAGAATTCGAAGGATGTTTATTTGATTTTTGGGGTGAGGAACCAACAAAAACAAAGATAAAAGAGGCATGGTACGACTTTCTGGATACAGTCAAGGAATCCGAGAAAGTTCCAAAATCTTATTATACATTGACAAAAGATGAAAGAAAAAGACTGTACAAAATCGCCGACTTGTGACACCGATATACACAAACAAGAAGAAACGTCTCCCGGTGCGTAAGGCAGATTTGCCGTCTCAATTCATTTTTTGTTTAAAAATCCCGTTGCTATCTATGGCAGCGGGATTGTTGTTCGCAAATTCTTCTGCAGAAGTTAAAAATCCAGCATACTATAAACATCGGAAAGGAAAGATGGTACTACATGCGCAAAAATATCAAGCGAATATTCGCGACCATTACAGCACTGGTAATATTCATGGCAAATATAACTGGATGTGATGTTCCTGAATACAATGAATATCAGCAAGAGCGGCCACATCTGTACTGGAAAGACATAGCCATTGTGATAGTGTAGTGAACTACTCGGCAATTAAATTACCGAGCATCTGATGTGCGGAGCCTGGGCCCCGTAGATTCAGGGTGGGTCCATACCACCACTACTGTTTTTTACGCAGCTACCTTTAAAACATAA
>NZ_QJHD01000061.1:0-1274 GCF_003184505.1 Blautia sp. BCRC 81119
TTCAGCTGGAAAAGTATCGTTATCTTTTTCAATGCGCAAAGGAAAGCAATGATTTTGATTCATTTATGAAATTCGCAGTGTAGTTTTGTGCAATTTTTCAAATTTGCTCATTTATAGTAGATATAATATTTGATGAGTTCGAATTGAAAAGACTGGAAATTGATTTGATGCTTGGAAGTATTCCTAAAGAATATGAGGAAAGTTATTTAAACCATATATCGGCTATAGCAGATTTATTAAAAAAGGAAGAAACTCAAAAAAGAAAAGGTAGAAAGAAGGGTAAAATAGAATTTAAGACAAACAGAGGAAAACTATATCATGCAGATTGTCTAGAAATATTACCACAAATCCAAGATAATACAATTGATTTAGTTTTTGCGGATCCACCATTTAATTTGAAGAAAGAGTATGCTAATGGAAGAAGTGATGATTTGACAATTAGCAAATATATAAATTGGAGTAAACAATGGCTGGATGAATGTGTAAGAATTCTAAAACCAGGTGGATCATTGTATATATATAATATTCCAAAGTGGTGCGTATATTATGCGGAGTATTTAAATTGTAAACTTTGTTTTCAAAATTGGATTGCAATTGATATGAAAAATAGCTTCCCAATAAAAGATAAATATACACCTTCACATTATGGATTACTTTATTTTACTAAAGGAGTAAAGGCAAACACGTTTAACAAACAAAGATTACCAATTCAAACGTGTAGGCATTGTGGGGGAGAATATAAAGATTATGGTGGGTATAAATATAAAATGAATACTCTAGGGGTTAATATAGCAGATGTATGGTATGACATTTTTCCTGTGAGAAATGGAAAAAATAGATTATATAATGAACTTTCTGTAAAATTATTAGATAGGGTAATTTCATTTAGCAGTAACGAAGGTGATTTAATACTAGATCCCTTTGGCGGAAGTGGTACAACATATGCAGTGGCAGAATTATTGAATAGAAATTGGATTGGTATAGAATTGGGAGATTGTGGGGTGATAAAGAATAGATTGTTATCGCCAGAAAAAGACAAAGAACTTTTGAAAAAGATTAATGAAGAAAAGAATGTTTTATTTACGAAAAAAAGCATAAAATTACGGAAGAAAAACGGTTTTTGGCTTCCAAAGGAGGAGCAATGAAAGTAATAACCTATAAATGAGCAAGTTCGTGATTTTGCATAAAAGAAAGACACCTCGATTCCATGTGTTGTATAATGAAAGTGCCAAAACAAACATTTGCAACATTTACGAAAGAAGGTGTCTCTCGCA
>NZ_QJHD01000062.1:0-996 GCF_003184505.1 Blautia sp. BCRC 81119
TATGAGGCAGGCTTTTCTCCTATTTGTCCGCCTTTGTACTTGCCCCTGTTTCTCAACGATGCTGTTCCCGAGGAGCATAAAAGCGGCATCGACATGAGCCGTGACCTGCTCCGCCGTTCTCATGTGCTGGTTGTCTGCGGGCACAGTATGACCGAAGCCATGAAAAATGATATTGCCGTGGCCCAGCGGCTGGGAATTACGGCAACAACCCTTGAGGGCATCCTGACCGTCAAGGGACAGGGCCGCCGCTGATGGCGACCCTGTTTGAAGCCTACGTTACCAACGCCGGAAAGTACAGCGAGGGCCAGCTTGTGGGTGAAACACTGAAATTTCCCACAACCGCCCAGGAGGTGGAGGCTCTCTTGAAACGGATCGGCGTGGATGGCGTCCGCTATCAGGAAATTTTTATTACCTCTTTCGATGGGGATGTGCTGGGGCTCTATGACCATTTGAGCGAGTATGAAAATCTGGATGAGCTTAATCATCTGGCCTGCCTGCTTTCCGAGCTTACCTCATCGGAGCTGGAAACACTGGAGGCCGTCCTCGACAGCGGCGATCACTGTTCTTCGGTGCGGGACATCATCAATCTGACACAAAATCTGGACTGTTACGGCTTTTACCCCGGCGTATCCGATGAGGAAACGCTGGGGCGTATTTATGTGGACGATCTGGAAATGTTGGATGTGCCGGATCAGGTAAAACCGTATTTCGATTATGAGGCGTATGGCCGGGATGCTTGCATCCACGAAAACGGCCATTTTGCCCCGGGCGGCTATGTTGTCAAAGAAAGCGATCATTTCGTGGAAGTGTATCACGGCTTGCAGGATATTCCCAAGGAACATAAGGTATTCTCTTTCCCGAAGCTCTCTATCCGGGAGCAAATGGCCGCTTATCAGGAAATCATAGACGGTTCTTCTTTGGAGGGCTACCGTCAAATGCAGAAAAAAGACCGTGGGGATCGGTGATGGCACTTCGAGACAAATTGTCCCAAGGAAG
>NZ_QJHD01000063.1:0-996 GCF_003184505.1 Blautia sp. BCRC 81119
CTTCCTTGGGACAATTTGTCTCGAAGTGCCATCACCGATCCCCACGGTCTTTTTTCTGCATTTGACGGTAGCCCTCCAAAGAAGAACCGTCTATGATTTCCTGATAAGCGGCCATTTGCGCCCGGATAGAGAGCTTCGGGAAAGAGAACACCTTATGCTCCTTGGGAATATCCTGCAAGCCATGATACACTTCCACGAAATGATCGCTTTCTTTGACAACATAGCCGCCCGGGGCAAAATGGCCGTTTTCGTGGATGCAGGCATCCCGGCCATACGCCTCATAATCGAAATACGGTTTTACCTGATCCGGCACATCCAACATTTCCAGATCGTCCACATAAATACGCCCCAGCGTTTCCTCATCGGATACGCCGGGGTAAAAGCCGTAACAGTCCAGATTTTGTGTCAGATTGATGATGTCCCGCACCGAAGAACAGTGATCGCCGCTGTCGAGGACGGCCTCCAGTGTTTCCAGCTCCGATGAGGTAAGCTCGGAAAGCAGGCAGGCCAGATGATTAAGCTCGTCCAGATTTTCATACTCGCTCAAATGGTCATAGAGCCCCAGCACATCCCCATCGAAAGAGGTAATAAAAATTTCCTGATAGCGGACGCCATCCACGCCGATCCGTTTCAAGAGAGCCTCCACCTCCTGGGCGGTTGTGGGAAATTTCAGTGTTTCACCCACAAGCTGGCCCTCGCTGTACTTTCCGGCGTTGGTAACGTAGGCTTCAAACAGGGTTGCCATTAGCGGCGGCCCTGTCCCTTGACGGTCAGGATGCCCTCAAGGGTTGTTGCCGTAATTCCCAGCCGCTGGGCCACGGCAATATCATTTTTCATGGCTTCGGTCATACTGTGCCCGCAGACAACCAGCACATGCGAACGGCGGAGCAGGTCACGGCTCATGTCGATGCCGCTTTTATGCTCCTCGGGAACAGCATCGTTGAGAAACAGGGGCAAGTACAAAGGCGGACAAATAGGAGAAAAGCCTGCCTCATA
>NZ_QJHD01000064.1:0-980 GCF_003184505.1 Blautia sp. BCRC 81119
GATATGATTTTTATACTCCTGTTCCGTAGCTGACATAACCTGAAAACCCTTTCGTTTCGATAGGATTATTATACCATAGAATCGTCAGATTTCCCAGCATTTCTAAGGATTTTCAGTATTTTCAGACTTATGCGGGAGCCATTTCTGAACCGCCTTTGGCTGCTCCGGGTTCAAACCTTCCAGAAGCCAGCGCAGCTGCTGATCAGAAATCTGTTTTGCTTCTTCGCCGGTCCGCGGCCATTGGAGACGTCCGTTTTCGTACCGTTTGTATAAAAGGCAGAAACCGTCTCCCTCGTAATGGACTGCTTTGATCCGGTCAGCCCTCTTTCCACAGAACAGGAATAAGGAATTGCTGTAAGGATCCAGTTTGAAGTTGTACTGGATGATATCCAGCAAGCCATTGAGCTGCTTCCTCATATCGGTGTAGCCGCATCGGATATAGATTTTCTCCACATGGGAAAGATCTCCTAACATGACTGCACGGCTTTCAGAATGTTTTCCAGCATCTGGGCAGATGTGCCTTCATAAAGTTCCACTGTTATGGATCCGATATGAAGTATGGCTGCAGGAGTGGAACGGGAAATGTTTCTGTCCGGAAGTGAAAGCTCCGCAAACTCAGCCGGGGATTCCGTTAAAGCAGTTGACTGTTGGTCTGTACACATGTGGATGCCGTTTTTCTTGCGGGGCAGTTCTTCCAGGGCAAGCTTTCGAATTTTGGAAAGCCAGTAATAATAACTTTTCAAAGAGATATCGTGTTGTTCACACCAGATCTGATTTGTCAGTCCGGAGGCCCTGCATTGCCGTATTACATCTAGCCAGTATTGAAGTTTCACCTGTTTGTCTGGAGTCAAAGAAGAAAGATCCATAAGCCTGCTCCTTAGATTAGATTTAGAGTTTTTAGAGTCAACTCCCAAAACTCTAATCAATAGTTTACATGCAACAGCCAGAAATTTCGATACACCCTCTTATTGGACGCTTAC
>NZ_QJHD01000065.1:0-902 GCF_003184505.1 Blautia sp. BCRC 81119
CTATAAATGAGCAAGTTCGTGATTTTGCATAAAAGAAAGACACCTCGATTCCATGTGTTGTATAATGAAAGTGCCAAAACAAACATTTGCAACATTTACGAAAGAAGGTGTCTCTCGCAAATACTATACATCATTCCTCATTCATATACAACCAGTTTAAAAAATTAAACTTATGCAAATTTTATTCGAACCGAGTAATAAACCATCTTATGAGTATCCTAATCAGTATTTTCATTTCAGGATATCATGGAAAAACCACGGACTTTGCTAAAAACAGTTCCTGCCACAGAACTACGATTGCCCATTTCCTCAATTCCGGAAAATGGGATGATTCCTTACTTTCAGATACGTTAAAATGCTCTGTCATTGAGATTATTTATTCAGAAGCAGCACGCACCGGAAAACCTGTTCTCTGTATTGTGGACGATACGATTGCTTCAAAGACAAAGCCTTCGTCACAGGCTTTACATCCGATTGAAGATGCGTATTTTCACCAATCCCATTTAAAGGGAAAACCGGATTACGGGCATCAGGCAGTTGCTGTTATGCTTTCCTGCAATGGCATTGTTCTGAACTATGCTTTTGTAATGTACAATAAGTCAATTTCCAAGATTGACATTGTACAAAGCATTGCAAAGGAGCTGCCTGTTCCACCGGTAATGTCCTATTTTCTTTGCGACTGCTGGTATGTTTCTGAAAAGATAATCAATACCTTTGCACAGAGAGGGTTCCATACCATCGGTGCTTTGAAAACAAACCGTTTGCTGTATCCATCGGGAATGAAAAAGAAACTTCGTGAACTGGCCGCCGAATTGTCTGTTACACATCGTGAATTTGACCTTGTGACAGTCAAAAAACGAAACTATTATGTGTACCGGTACGAGGGAAACCTCAACGGCATA
>NZ_QJHD01000066.1:0-802 GCF_003184505.1 Blautia sp. BCRC 81119
ACCTAACCGCAAGGAAGGAGCTGCCGAAGGCGGGACCGATGACTGGGGTGAAGTCGTAACAAGGTAGCCGTATCGGAAGGTGCGGCTGGATCACCTCCTTTCTAAGGAAAAAGTAGAGAGTAAGAATGTGTTTTACTGTTTAGCTATCAAGCTGAGATATTTCTGGTGCCGATGCGGTTGGGGGACACACCCGTTCCCATCCCGAACACGACGGTTAAGACCCAATCGGCCGATGGTACTGCACTGGAGACGGTGTGGGAGAGCAGGTGGGCGCCAGATCAAAAAAAGAAAAACAGGAGAGATCCTGATAAGAATAGATGCTGGTTTTACCAGTGATTTAAGAAGAAAAGATATTTTCTTTTTAAATGGCTGATAAAACATCAGTCAGCATTGTACCTTGAAAACTGCATACATGAAATTTGATTAAGTTAATCAAATATCCTTAAACGCAAAGTATTAAGAAATTAATGCAAACGCAAAGATAGGAAGACATCGATTTATCTGTTATTGAACAGAGTAATCAAACACATGTCGGAAGATACGAGAGTATCGGAAGACACGAGAATCAAGAGACCGCATCACCTACGCTAGGGTGATGTTAAGCGGCAAGCAGATCATCCACAGGAAGATCCACTTGCATGCTAAGGCAAAAGGTCAAGCAATAAGGGCACAGGGCGGATGCATTGGCACTAAGAGCCGATGAAAGACGTGATAAGCTGCGAAAAGCTTCGGGGAGGAGCAAATATCCCGTGATCCGGAGATGTCTGAATGGGGAAACCCGCATGAGCAGACCTCATGCATC
>NZ_QJHD01000067.1:0-704 GCF_003184505.1 Blautia sp. BCRC 81119
AGGGCCAGAGTCAGTAGGAGTAGACCCGAAACCGGGTGATCTATCCATGTCCAGGTTGAAGCTGCCGTAAGAGGTAGTGGAGGACCGAACCCACATCCGTTGAAAAGGGTGGGGATGAGGTGTGGATAGGGGAGAAATTCCAATCGAACCCGGAGATAGCTGGTTCTCCTCGAAATAGCTTTAGGGCTAGCCTCGGTGTGAGTCTTGCGGAGGTAGAGCACTGAATTTCCTAGGGGGCGTCAAAGCCTACCGAAGAATATCAAACTCCGAATGCCGTGTAGATATCACCGGGAGTCAGACTGCACGAGATAAGTTGGGCGGTCAAAAGGGAAAGAGCCCAGACCTACAGTTAAGGTCCCAAAGTGCGCGTTAAGTGGAAAAGGATGTGGGATTTCGAAGACAACCAGGATGTTGGCTCAGAAGCAGCCATACATTCAAAGAGTGCGTAATAGCTCACTGGTCGAGAGGTCCTGCGCCGAAAATGTCCGGGGCTGAAACGCGCCACCGAAACTAAGGAATCTGAAAAGATTGGTAGAGGAGCATTGCATGCGGGAAGAAGCAGTACCGGAAGGAGCTGTGGACTGCATGGAAGAGAGAATGCCGGAATGAGTAGCGAGATAGAGGTGGGAATCCTCTAGGCCGAATATCCAAGGTTTCCAGGGTAAAGCTGATCTGCCCTGGGTGAGTCGGGACCTAAGGTGAGG
>NZ_QJHD01000068.1:0-695 GCF_003184505.1 Blautia sp. BCRC 81119
GCAAATGGCCGCTTATCAGGAAATCATAGACGGTTCTTCTTTGGAGGGCTACCGTCAAATGCAGAAAAAAGACCGTGGGGATCGGTGATGGCACTTCGAGACAAATTGTCCCAAGGAAGGAGGCGGTGTAACTGATTGATGAAGATATTTCCCGGCGCACGATAGCCATATCCGTAAAAACAACCAAGCTGACGGCGCGGGGACTGGCGTATGTGCTGGGCATGGTGGGCCGGAAGATCCGCAAGGCATACCGTGGGCGGCAAGTACCGCATGGAAAACAAAGTGTGCGAAAGCTCATGGCCCACGGTACAGCCACCAACAGCATTGAGCTATCCGGGGATGCCAAGTCCTTTGACCGCGTGGCCCGGAAATGGAATGTAGACTATGCGTTCTATAAAACCGGGCCGGACAAATACCTGCTGTTTTTCAAGGCTGGACAGGCAGACGCAATGACCGCCTGCTTTTCTGAGTATTCCCGGAAAGTGTTAAGCAAAGCAAAATCGAACCGTGTTCCCATCCGGGAACAACTGCAACAGGCGGCAGATCAGCTTTCCAAAGAAAAGCCGAAGCAGAAAGAACGTGCAAAGGAGGTGGCCCATGAGGACAGATAAGATCAGAAAATATCTCATTCCGAACATTCCCTATCTGTTCATCCTGTGGGCGTTCCTCAAGCTGGGAACGGCCTACCGGCTGGC
>NZ_QJHD01000069.1:0-695 GCF_003184505.1 Blautia sp. BCRC 81119
AGAACTGGAACAGCAGGTCCGGCTCCTGAAAGAGCAGGTTGATTTCCTGACCCGTAAACTTTATGGAACAAAATCCGAGAAGACATCTACTCTCGAAATCGAGGGGCAGGTGTCTCTTTTTAATGAAATCGAAACCTGTGCGGATCCTGATGCACACGAACCGGAGCTTGTTGAGATAGAGAAGCACCTACGTAAAAGGAAGTACACCGGTCAGCGGGAAGAACTGGTAAAAAATCTCCCTCACAGCAAAGTACTCCATACCATAGATGAAAGGGAACAGATATGCGATAACTGCGGAAGTACGATGGTGAAAGTAGGGGAAGAATTCGTCCGCACGGAAGTACAGTTTATCCCTGCAAAACTCAAGGTGATTGACCATTACCGGGAAACGTATGAATGCAGGTCGTGCCGGAAAAACGGAACTCCTTATATGGAGAAGGCTCCGGTGCCATATCCTCCCGTCCTGCATTCTCTGGCATCTGCATCTACCATCACCTGGCTCATCCACCAGAAGTTTGAATTAAGCATCCCGCTGTACAGACAGGAAAAAGAATGGGAGGCTTTGGGATTACGTTTAAGCAGAGCGACTATGTCAAACTGGCTTCTGGTTGTCTATCGGGACTGGCTTGTACACATCGTCCACCGTCTGAAGCTGGAACTTCTGAAACAGAGATACCTTCATATCGATGAAACAC
>NZ_QJHD01000070.1:0-683 GCF_003184505.1 Blautia sp. BCRC 81119
GACCTAACCGCAAGGAAGGAGCTGCCGAAGGCGGGACCGATGACTGGGGTGAAGTCGTAACAAGGTAGCCGTATCGGAAGGTGCGGCTGGATCACCTCCTTTCTAAGGAAAAAGTAGAGTAATTGAAATGTGTTTTACTGTTGAGTTATCAAGGCAACTGAATAACGATATTTCTGGTAGCGATGCGCTTAGGGGACACACCCGTTCCCATCCCGAACACGACGGTTAAGACCTAAGCGGCCGATGGTACTGCACTGGAGACGGTGTGGGAGAGCAGGTGGCTGCCAGATCAAATGGGGATGTAGCTCAGTTGGGAGAGCACCTGCCTTGCAAGCAGGGGGTCGAGAGTTCGAATCTCTTCATCTCCACTGAAATCGAAAGATTTCAAGATGGGCTTATAGCTCAGCTGGTTAGAGCGCACGCCTGATAAGCGTGAGGTCGGTGGTTCGAGTCCACTTAAGCCCACTGGTTTAAATGAACCAGAACCCCGAAAAGTTCATAATCATGAGCAATAGGGCAAAGGTCCACTTAAGCCCATTGGGTTTTAAGTAATAAAGCCCAATACATTGTACCTTGAAAACTGCATACATGAGATTTGATTAAGTTAATCAAATATCCTTAAACGCAAAGTATTAAGAAATTAATGCAAACGCAAAGATAGGAAGACATCGATTTATCTGTTA